>JBIIWE010000124.1:0-6640 GCA_044339075.1 Daejeonella sp.
TTCAGTATGTCTCCCTTTTTATAGAGGGTATAAAGATCACTTATGTGAACAATAAACCCTCTTTTATAGAAGGCCTCGATGGTTTCATCTCCTAGTCCATCGATATTCATGGCTTTACGGCCAATAAAATGCTGAATTTTCCCAACGATTTGAGGAGGGCAGTCTTCATCATTCGGACAATAATGTACTACTTCTCCTTCCTTCCGAATAAGTGGAGTTTTGCATTCAGGGCATACTTCGGGGTAGATCACTCTTATTGCAGAATTATCCCGTTTGCTTGTATTTACCGCAATGATTTTGGGAATGATTTCTCCGCCTTTCTCAACCAATACAGTATCTCCTAAATGCAGATCCAAGCGTTTAATTTCGTTGGAATTATGAAGTGTTGCCCTTTTTACTGTTGTACCAGCCAACAAAACGGGTTTAAGATTCGCTACCGGAGTTACCGCACCTGTTCGGCCTACTTGATAGCTGACCTTTTCTAAAATGGTCTCAACTTCCTGAGCTTTATATTTATAGGATATGGCCCACCTCGGTGATTTTGCTGTAAATCCAAGTTCCTGTTGCTGACTTAAATTATTAACCTTGATAACGATGCCATCAATATCATAACTTAAACCAAAGCGGTGCTCCTCCCAATAGTGAATGAATTCCAGTACACTATCAATGTTCTTACATAATTTAGTATGCTCACACACATGAAATCCCCATTTTTTCACAGCCTCAAGGCTTTCCCAATGGGTATTATAACTGTGTTTTTCAGTGTATAAAAAATATAGAAAACAATCCAGAGGTCTTTTTGCGACCACTGTTGAATCCTGCATCTTTAATGTTCCTGAAGCGAAATTCCTTGGATTGGCAAAGGCAATTTCATTGTTCTCTATTCGCTCATTATTAAGCCTTTCGAAAGCAGCTCGATGCATAAATACCTCTCCCCGAATGTCAAAAGATTCAGGATATCCCGAAGCCTTGATTGTTTTTGGAATACTACGGATCGTTTTAACATTATTCGTTACATCGTCGCCCTGAGTGCCATCTCCCCGGGTAATTGCGCGTAGCAACTTTCCATTCTCATAAGTCAGACTTATTGAAAGTCCATCGAACTTCAACTCACATACATATTCGAAATCATCACCTAAGGCTTTTCGTACCCTCTCGTCAAAGTCCTTCAGATCTTGTTCATTATAAGTATTCCCGAGGGAAAGCATAGGCCACTTATGTCTTACAGTCTCGAATTCTTTAGTGATATATCCTCCCACTTTAATGGTCGGCGACTCAGGATCAAGATATTCCGGATATTCCTTCTCTAGCCTGGCAAGTTCTTCCAGCTTTTTATCATATTCAAAATCTGAGAGGGTAGGTTGGGCCAAAACATAATACCTGTAATTATGCTCATTCAGCTCTTTCACAATACTCTCAATCCGTTCTTTAATTTCAAAAAGTGACATGTAGCGAAGATAATTTTTTCAATTGAAAATTTGATACTGAATCATAGAATTGATCTTGAAAGTTCAGCTTTCAAACAGGATAATTGGCTTAAAACAATTTCTGTTATCAAATTTTAGTATTAATGGTCAATTGCCAGAGAAATTTCGTCAAATATTTCCATGTAATTTCCCTGGATATTTTCATGGTATTCACGGAGGATCTTAGAAAGATCGTTCATCTGACTTTCATTTAAGGGGTCTTTCCAAATACGCATGCAAATCCGGTTTAACGCATACATTAAGTTATGGCTTTCGCGATAACTATTCAGATAATTTGCCTGGATGAATTTATCAAAGAATGTAAAAAAATGGTCTGTATCATTTATATTGTTTAATTGAAGAAATTTATTCATTCCCAATCTATCTGAATGTCGCAGATGTTTATAAAGATCTTCAGCTACGATGTGATTTTCGGTCAGAAGAGTACTATCGAGCATGAGCTCCAACGAAATATGGGCTAAAAAAGACGGCCTGACTATTGAATCCTTTAAATAGGGTGCAATGCGCTCTCGTATTGCTCTGGTATGTTCAAAAAAGAAAGCAGAATTATGAAAGTGGCGGTCTACAGCAAGGTGCCGCTTCCAGCCATGAAGAATAGAGTTTTCAATATCACTTGTAAATAATTCTGCCTTTTTTTCCGGATGCATATTCCAATCCTTTCTTGCATTTTTTACCAAATCCGGCAAAACAGTCCCCAACACCAGGTGCGGGTCTTCGCTATGTCTGTCAAAGTAAAAGTGAGATAGGAAATTCATTTTTTATTATTTTGGATGATTCTTTATTCAAATCTTCCGAGATGGTTTGTATCATTATAAAAATACGAAAATATTTGCGATGCAGAGGTTTTACCAATTCTGTTATATTTGCATCTCTAATGATCCTTAAGATAAAATGAACTTTGTAGAAGAATTACGCTGGCGGGGAATGCTACACGATATAATGCCTGGTACTGAAGAAGAACTGAACAAACAGATGACCTCCGGGTATATAGGTTTTGATCCGACAGCAGATTCATTACATGTTGGGCACCTGACACAGATCATGACCCTTATTCACTTTCAAAGGGCTGGGCATAAGCCTATTGCTTTGGTGGGTGGTGCAACAGGCATGGTTGGCGATCCTTCGGGGAAGTCGGCAGAACGTAATCTGCTCTCTGAAGAGGTATTAAATCATAATGTGAAATGCCTGGAAGAACAGTTGAAGAAATTTCTTGATTTTAACTGTGGTCCCAAAAGTGCAGAAATGGTCAATAATTATGACTGGTTCAAAAATTTCACATTCCTTGATTTTATACGAGATGTAGGAAAGCACCTGACTGTTAATTATATGATGGCTAAGGATTCTGTAAAGAAGCGTCTTGAAGGTGAAACAGGTATGTCATTCACGGAGTTCAGTTATCAGTTGGTTCAAGGGTATGACTTTTATTATTTGTGGAAAGAAAAGAATTGCCAGGTACAAATGGGCGGTTCAGATCAGTGGGGAAATATTGTTACCGGAACAGAATTAATTCGCCGTAAGGCAGCAGGCAATGCATTTGCTATTACTACCCAGTTGATAAAAAAGGCTGATGGAACCAAATTTGGCAAAACCGAGAGTGGTGCCGTATGGCTAGATCCTGCCAAAACATCGCCCTATAAATTTTATCAATTTTGGTTAAATACTACTGACTCAGATGCAAAAAGCTGGATCAGAATATTCACACTTAAATCACAGTCTGAAATTGAGGCACTTGAAATGGAGCATGACCTTGCTCCGCATTTAAGAATTCTTCAAAAGGCGCTTGCTGAAGAGATTACCATTCGTACCCATTCCTTTGATGCACTTCAAACAGCCCTGAAAACTTCTGATTTCTTATTCGGGAATGGTTCCCTGGAATTTTTAAATTCTTTAAGTAAGGATGATGTGCTGGAAGTTTTTGAAGGCTTACCTCAATTTACTATTGCTAAGGATGAATTTTCAGCTGGTATGAATGCTACTGACCTGCTGGCTGAAAAAACTACGGTATTCCCATCCAAGGGAGAAGCCCGCAAAATGATCAGTGGAGGAGGGGTTTCCATCAATAAGGAAAAAATAGCTGATCCTGCTCTGATATTAAATACAGAAAACCTGATCAATGGTATATTTCTGGTTGCTCAAAAAGGAAAGAAGAACTATTTTCTGATCATGGCTGAATAGTAATGCAACTGTTCTTTTTGCCTGAATAATCAAGAACTGTTATAAACATTAATTTAAGTATGCTAGAGCAGATCAGTGACTATTATCGGGTAAATAAGGCTAAATGTGATGAAGAAGTAAAACGAATTGATCGTCAGATCAATTTCTATTCCTTCATGCGCCTGCTCGCTTTAGCAGTAGGTATTATCATCTTCTACCAATCTATTAAATATGAACTGATTGGGCTCTCATTTTTTATCGTTCTGCTATTTATCCTTGTCTTTGCCTGGCTTGTTTCCAAACAAAGCAGTTTTCAGAAGAAGATGAATTATTTCAAAAATCTGGGTGAAGTTCATTCCAATGAACTAAATAGCCTCGATAGGATGCCAAATATTTATCCCAATGGTTCGATATACGAAGATGATTTTCATCCCTATTCATCAGACCTTGATATTTTCGGCAAAGGCTCTCTATTCGAACTGATGAATCGATGTGCTACTGTTGCAGGTAATTCCAAATTAGCCGGATGGCTTATGAAGCCTGCTTCAGTGATGGAGATCAGAGAGAGGCAAGAGCTGCTTTTTGAATTGGAGTCAAAATTAAACTGGAAGCACCATTTTCAGGCAGTATTACTTTTTTCTAATTCTTCATCTCAAGATCTAGCTAAGGAACTATTCAGGTATTTAAAAACTGCTTCTGAAGAGTCTGGATATTGGATTAAAAAATATGTTCGCTGGATTCCCTGGTTATTTTCGATACTAGCAACCAGCGCCTGGTTTGTGCCATTTTTTATCATTCCCCTCCTTGTTCTCATCATAGTTAATCTCTTACTTATGCAAAAGTATGGAGCAAGGATCGCAAAAACAGATAGTATGATTGGGAAAATGAGCAGGATCCTCGATCATTTTTCAGAAGCTATTTCAGCTGTAAGAGATCAAAAATGGACCACTCCTTTAAGTATAAGTCTTGCTGCTGATCTTAAGGATAATGCAAATGGAAAGCTTACTGAGCAGATCAAGCAATTTTCATTGCTCATTAACCACCTTACATTCGGGCAGACCGCGGTAGGTGCAATTTTGAATGCCATTATGTTATGGAATATCCGTCAAATCTTTGCTATTGAAGATTGGAAAAAGAATAACCATGATAATCTAAAACAGGCATTTGATGTTATTTCCACCTTTGAAGCATTAATCAGTCTGAGTAGTTTAAAGACCAATTATCCTGAATGGTGTTTTGCAGGGATTAATGAGGGCGATCGTTATACTTTGCTGGCTGAAGATATCGGTCATCCATTGATTCCGTCACAGCTAAGGGTTAATAATAATTATAGCTTAAATAATGAATTTAGGATTGACATTATTACTGGTTCAAATATGGCAGGGAAAAGCACATTTTTACGAACCCTGGGGGTCAATACAGTGCTCGCACTTTGCGGTGCGCCCTCCTGTGCCCGTAAAATGGAAGTGAGCAGAATGATTGTCTTTACTTATATGCGTATCCGCGATTCATTGAATGAAAGCACATCCACTTTTAAGGCTGAACTGGATCGTTTGCAGGCCTTACTTAAGATGCTGGAAAGCTCGGAGAACGTCTATTTTCTAATCGATGAAATGCTAAGAGGGACCAATTCAGTAGATAAATATCTTGGGTCAAAAGCTGTTATTGAGAAGCTGATCGCTCAAAATGCGGTAGGAATTGTAGCTACACATGATCTGCAGATTGCAGAACTGGAGAAAAAATATCCTGATTATATCCGTAACTATTACTTTGATATTCAGGTGGAAGGAGAAGAAATGAATTTTGACTATAAGCTGAAAGCCGGTGAGTGCAAAACCTTTAATGCTTCTTTATTACTTAAAAGAATAGGGATTTATTAGATTTTTAAATTAAATTGATTTTCATACCTGTTTAATCTTCATATTAATTATTCATTTTATTTTTTAGCCAGAAATTTAATCAGTATCAAAAAATAAGCAGATGCTTTTTATGGATTGATTAAAAATGTCCCTTTTTGAAGGATTGTTTATGCGATTATATTGAATAGTATATCATTGAACAAAATATTAAAAAATATATTCGGGTATAAGCTATGAATTTGTAAGTATCAATAATGGTACATCTATGTTTTATTCTGCTTATTGTATGCATTTAATTGGCAGAAATTCACGAATTGGCATTTATAAAATAATAGCTACTTGTCTGAAAATCAGACTCTATTGATCTTTAATCAAATATTTGTTTATTTTCTCTGTATTCTTTTGTGAAATTTATTTTCATATTATATATTTTATTTTCTCTTTGATTAAGAGATTATAATGTGTATAATGCTCTATTGTAGGGTAGTACGATTATTTTTTTGATTATTTTTTTTTTAGCTTTAGAATATAAACTAAAACTCTATAAAATGTCTGATTTCTTAAACCGCCGTAAATTCCTGCAGGCCACCGCTGTTGCTGGTGCTGCTTCATTTTGGTCGCCATCTCTAAGTGCTGAAACTTTATATGAGGCTAATGTCTCAGATATTGGCAAATCTAAATGGGATCTTGATTCTCCGGCACTTTGTGTTGACCTTGATAAAATGGAGAAGAATATTAAAGCAGTTCACACAGCTTTGAAAGGTACAGGTGTAGGTGTTCGACCTCATGTTAAAACACATAAATGCCCTGCAATTGCAAAAATGCAGATCGCTGCAGGAGCAGTTGGTGTTTGTTCAGCAAAGCTTAGTGAGTCAGAGGTGATGCTGATCAATGGTATTCAGAATGTATTGATGACAGGTGTAAATGTTACAGCCTCGAAGATCAAACATGCAATGGAACTGAGAAAGAAATACAAGGGCTTCATTCAGGCTGTTGATAATATGCAAAATGCAAGAGATCTGCAGGATGCAGCAAAGGCTGCTGGTATTGTTGCTGATGTGGTAGTGGATTTGGATGTGATAAAGAGATCTGGCGTACAAAATGGACAACCAGCATTGGAACTTGCTCAATTTGTAGACA
>JBIIWE010000125.1:0-6594 GCA_044339075.1 Daejeonella sp.
TGCTGAAATTAATTTGAGAGCAGGTATATCTGAAGCATTTTCGAAATATAATGAACCTACCTACTTGCATCAGGTAGTTGCCAGAAATACAGGTGGTTCATTGATCCGGTATAAAGATCTTCCAGAAGCTTTGGATGATTCGCTAAATCCTAATGTGAAAGAATGGCGTGCTCATTTCCATGTTCCTGTATTTGTTGAAGACCTCCAACTTCTGAGATCTACTCAATCAGATATTGTTGAAGTATTGAATATTCAGAAGAGCAGACCTTTTACCGATCATCTGGAAGTTGAAACGTATACATGGGAAGTGCTTCCCGAATCGTTAAAAATGCCAATTGATCAGAGTATCATCAGGGAGCTGAACTGGGTTAAAGGCATATTAGAATAAATTTGATCTGATGAATCCTGCATGAGCTTCCCGCTCAAACAACGAAATTAAAATATGCTCATGCAAGCTTCATAACCTTAAAAAAATAATTCTCTGATGAAAAAAACAGTTGTAATTGATGTTGTGGGACTTTCAACTTCGTTAATCGGGGAGCATATGCCATTTTTGAGCAATTATGTAAGCTGTAAACATCTCACAAGGATAGAACCTTTATTGCCGGCATTGACCACCTCCGCGCAATCGACCTATCTGACAGGCAAGTGGCCATCAGATACGGGTATCGTAGGTAATGGATGGTATGACCGTACAGACTGTGAGGTTAAATTCTGGAAGCAGTCCAATAAGCTGGTTAGCGGTGAAAAAGTATGGGAAATCGCAAAAAAAGAGGACCCGTCTTTCACCTGTTCAACAATGTTCTGGTGGTATAACATGTACTCTAGCGCCGATTATGCGGTAACTCCAAGACCGAATTACCTTGCTGATGGCCGGAAGATGCCTGATTGCTATTCTAATCCTGCAAGCTTGCGAGATATGCTGCAGGAGAAATTGGGGACTTTCCCATTATTTCAGTTTTGGGGCCCAGGTGCTAATATTAAGTCTACTCAATGGATTGCGGATGCATCGATGATTACAGATGATCTGTATGATCCTACCCTTAGTTTAATCTATCTGCCGCATCTCGATTATTGTCTTCAAAAATTCGGCCCTGATTTTACTAAGATCCATAAAGAGTTAAATGAAATTGATGAGGTACTAAAAGGTCTCATTACATTTTATGAGAAGAAAGGGGCAGAAATTATTCTACTTTCTGAATATGGAATTTCGCCAGTAAATAATCCGATACATCTGAATCGACTTTTCAGAGAGCATGGTTTATTGGAGATTCGGGTAGAACGCGGATTAGAATTATTGGATCTGGGGGCTTCAAAAGCATTTGTAGTCGCCGATCATCAGATTGCTCATGTGTATATCAATGACCCATCTGTTAAGGATCAGGTAATGGAATTACTGAAAGGTGTTTCAGGTGTGGAGCTTATTCTTGATAAAAAGGAGCAGGCAGCTTATCATATTAACCATGAGCGTTCCGGAGATTTAGTTCTGATGGCCGATGAAAATAGCTGGTTTACTTATTATTTCTGGTTGGATGATGCAAAGGCGCCTGATTATGCGCGTTGTGTTGATATACACAAAAAACCAGGTTATGACCCAGTGGAGATGTTTATGAGTTCAAAACTTAGAGCGGGATATAAATTATTGAAAAAGAAGGCTGGCTTCAGGTATGTAATGGACGTTATACCGCTGGATGCAAATCTGGTAAAGGGATCCCATGGAAGAACTGGGGTCAGTCCTGAGTATCAGCCGGTATTGATTACGGATCAAAAACAGGAAGGATCTCCCATATCTGCTAACCATATATTTAATATTATTCTATCATCACTGCGAAAATAAGCGCAATAATGAGTGTTGATTTGAGGAGTTGTTATTGGACTGGTTGAGATTTAGGACAGCTGGTAATGACCTGAAATGTTTTTAATAGGCTATATTCTATTGTTTTTAAGGTAGTTCGGTGTATTATTATGGATTTTAGATATCTTGTATTCTAATTTATTGATTTTCTTAACTATCTAGTTTTCAATGTCAGGACGTAAACAATTCTTACAGCAGCTAGGCTTACTGGCCGGAGCTTTCTCTTCAAACAGTTTGTTTAATGAATTACACGCTGCAGAAATCTCATCTGCCAATTCCAGGGTTAATCATCTCTCAGCAA
The DNA here is from genome assembly GCA_044339075.1 of Daejeonella sp. Classification (GTDB taxonomy): domain Bacteria; phylum Bacteroidota; class Bacteroidia; order Sphingobacteriales; family Sphingobacteriaceae; genus Daejeonella. Next base: position 2,157 of record JBIIWE010000125.1, read on the forward strand.
TTTCTGTTGCTTCTGACGAAGACTACTGGAGTGTTATTCAACAATCTTATACAGTTAGTCCTAATATTATAAATCTTAATAATGGAGGAGTAAGTCCTGCTCCCCGGGTTGTGCAAGAAGCTGTTGAACGATATAACAAATTAACTAATGAAGGCCCTTCCTATTTTATGTGGAGGATACTGGATCAAGGTCGCGAGCCCTTGCGTGAAAGCCTTGCAAGTCTTGCAGGATGTGAAAAGGAAGAGATTGCAATCAACAGAAATGCTACAGAAGCTTTAAACACAATTATTTTCGGATTGGATTTAAAGGCTGGAGATGAAGTTATTGGGGCAATGCTTGATTATCCCAACATGATGAGTGCCTGGAAGCAACGTGCTCTGCGAGAGGGTATAGTCTATAAGCAGCTCAGCTTTTCATTCCCTATAGAAAATGATGAAGAAATAGTGGCTGCCTATGAGAAAGCGATAACAACTAAGACTAAAATTATTCACGTAACACATATTGTGAATTGGGTTGGGCAAATTATGCCGGTCAGAAAGATATCGGATATGGCACATAAATATGGAATTGAAGTGATATGTGATGGTGCACACTCCTTTGGATTACTTGACTTTAAAATTCCGGATCTTCACTGTGATTATTTTGGAACATCCTTGCATAAGTTTTTAAGTGCTCCAATTGGAAGTGGGATGCTGTACATCAAAAAAGGAAAAATTGAAAAAATTTGGCCTTTGGTCTGTAATCCAAATCCTAAATCCTCAGATATTAGAAAATTTGAAACCCTTGGTACTCGAAGTTTCCCAATTGAGCAGGGTATTGGTGAAGCAATTAATTTTCATAATGCGATAGGTAGTAAGAGGAAAGAAGACCGGGTACGCTATTTAAAAAATTATTGGGTAGAGCAGGTTAAGGGAATTCCGGGAGTTAAAATTCACACTTCTTTAAAATCTGAATATTCCTGTGCAATTTGTGGCTTTAGTATCGATGGGATTAACCCGAGAGATCTGGATAGTAAATTGTTCAATGAATATAAAATCCACACAGTTCCAATTGTATATGATACAGCCAACTGTGTTCGGGTAACTCCGCATGTTTATACCCGGTTGTCTGAACTCGATAAATTCGTAAAAGCTATTCGGGAGATTGCTGCAGCTAAATAATTTTTTAATTTACGATACAATCTTGATGTGAGCCAGCAACTTGGAATAAATTTCTATTTATTCACAACATATTAATAATGAATTAATTACACGCCAAATTGGAAATTCCCAAAATTTTAACGGAGTTTATTTTTTAAATAAATGTGAAGTTGATCTTAATTTTCAAATCTTGTTGACACTGTTATATTCATTATTAAAGAAATTGCAAGGCGGCAATTTCACGCTAAACGTTGAAATTAATTATTATAATATTTCCCCTCTGTTCGGTGTTCTCCGCACCACAAGCCGGTCGGTAAAATACTAGTTCTAAACTCTGTTTTAATTTACAAGTCTATAGGAAAACACCAAGCAAAGGAGTAACATAAATAATAGAATGATTTTAGAATTGAAAAAACAAATTATTGATTTTATTCTGGCTGCCCTGAAAAAACAAATCAAATTTTTACCCTCTATTTTATGTTTTGCATTTCTAAAAATTCTGTTACCTTAGGTTCTGACAAAAGCTATATTCAAGCTTCAAATTCTTGATTGTAAATTCAAGTAATAAGTCCATTTTTTTCAAGCTTTGATGCAGGCCATTGCCTAAAGCTAACAAAATCAATAAAAATAAATTCAGATTAATAAAAACTTTAAAGTGGAAATAAAAATTAACAGCAAGTATCCTTCCGTATACGATCTACGTCAAAAAGCAGAACGAAAAATCCCAAGATTCGCATTTGAATACTTGGATGGCGGGTGCAATGAAGATGTGAACCTTCACAAAAACACCTCTGATATTCGCGAAGTGGAACTTTTGCCCTATTATTTGAGAAACCACATAAAGTCCGATATGAAAACAGAATTGTTCGGACACATTTATGATGCTCCTTTTGGTATCGCTCCAGTGGGGCTGCAAGGGTTAATGTGGCCCAACGCTCCTGAGATTTTAGCTAAGGCTGCTTTTGATCACAATATACCTTTTATCCTCAGTACGGTAACAACCAGCAGTATTGAGCGCATTGCCGAGATTACAGAGGGGCAGGCTTGGTTTCAACTTTACCACCCTACCGAAAACAGCATGAGGGACGCTATCATAAAAAGGGCGGATTCTGCAGGTTGTCCGGTTTTGGTAATTCTTTGCGACGTGCCCTCTTTTGGTTTTAGACCAAGGGATATAAGGAACGGGCTTGCTATGCCTCCCAAAATGTCAGTCAAAAACATCCTCCAAATATTGAGCAAATGGGAATGGGCTTTAAAGACTCTAGTGCATGGACAGCCCAGTTTTGAGACTTTAAAACCGTATATGCCGAAAAATCTGGATCTGAAACAATTGGGCAACTTTATGAATCAAACTTTCTCAGGAAGGTTGAATGAGGAAAAAATAAAGCCCATTCGTGATATGTGGAAAGGTAAATTGGTACTCAAAGGAGTTTCTAATGAAGCGGATGCCGAAGTAGCAGTTCGTTTGGGTCTGGATGGAATTATCGTATCCAACCACGGAGGACGACAATTGGATGCGGGGGAATCGACGATAAAACCTTTGGTCCGTATAGCCAAAGAATACGGAGACCAAATAAAGGTGATGATGGACAGCGGACTGCGTTCGGGCCCGGATATAGCAAGAACATTAGCATCTGGTGCGGAATTTACTTTTATGGGACGTTCATTTATGTACGGGGTAGCGGCATTAGGATCTCAAGGAGGCAATCATACTATATCGTTATTGAAAACAGAATTACAGCAAGTTATGGAACAGATTTGTTGCGAAAATGTAAAGGATTTTCCGAATCATTTAATAAAAAAAGTGTAAGACTGTAGTTCCTTAGCATATAGTGGACATAAGTGTGACTCTGCTATAGTTGTTGCTTGACTATCCAAACCTGATGAGCGCCTTGAAGCAACGTGTTCTAAGAGAAGGTATAGTCTATAAGCAGCCTAGCTATTTATTCACAATATATTAATAATGAATTAATTACAGCTGAAATCTAAAATTTTAATGGGGGTTTATTTTTTAAATAAATGTGACATCGATCTTAACTTTCAAATCTTATTCACACTGTTATAACTATTATTAAAGAAATTATAAGGCGGCAATTTCAAGCTAATGTTGAAATGAGTTATAATAATATTTATTACCTTCACTAAAGGAGCTAAGATCAAATTTTTAGTATAAAATACGGCATTTTAGGGCTGTTAAAAACAGGCTTTAAATGATCGGATAGTTTCTAGTAGTAATTTTTTAATTAGTTAATATTTTAATTCATTTATATCGTTCAAACTTTAAACAAATTATACTCCGATGAAAAGAAAATTACTTTGCTTTTTGGTGCTTAATATATGCCTTTTTGGTGTTGTAAATAGTTCATTGGCACAAAATCCGGAAGCTAAATTAGGCTGGAAACTAGGTGCTCAAGCTTATACCTTTAACCGTTTTACATTCTTTGAGGCCATTGATAAAATCGATAGCTGCGGTTTAAAATATGTAGAAGCTTATCCAGGTCAGGCTATTGGTGGAGGTATCGAAGGTAAAATGGATTACCATATGGATGCTGCAAAAAGGACAAAAATTTTGCAGAAATTGAAGGAAAAGGGAATTAAAATGGTTTCCTATGGTGTAGTTAATGCTAAAGGCGATGCGGACTGGTTACAGTTATTCGAATTTGGAAAAGCGATGGGTTTGGAAAATTTTACATCTGAACCTGATGTAAAAGATATTCCCTTAATATCAAAGTTATGTGATCAGTTTAAAATTAATCTGGCCATTCACAATCACCCCCAGCCATCACCCTACTGGAATCCTGATGTTGTTATTGCGGCAATTAAAGGACAAAGTAAACGTGTTGGTTCTTGTGCTGATATTGGTCATTGGGTGCGTTCCGGCCTTGATCCAGTCGAATCTCTGAAAAAATTGGAAGGTCATGTTATCCAGTTACATGTCAAAGATTTAAATGAAAAAAATAAAAAAGGGGCACATGATGTTCATTGGGGAACAGGTGTCTCTAATATTGACGGAGTGATCAAAGAGTTGAAAAGGCAGCGTTTTAAGGGAGTATTATCAGTTGAATATGAACATAATTGGTATAACAATGTTCCGGATGTAAGTGCCAGCGTTAACTATTTTAGAAGTGCGGTAAAATAAAAGCATTTCTTTTAGCGATGTAATTTCTCATTTGCTCATTCTGAACCTGCCTTAAATGTGTCTTAATGAATGAATTTGGAAATTGTTAGCTATGCTTTCATCATAATTATATTAAAAAAATCAAGAAAAAAGATATGGCACAGTCTGGAACAACAGATCG
>JBIIWE010000126.1:0-6580 GCA_044339075.1 Daejeonella sp.
GCAGCAACAATTGGCGGATTTCTCCTTCAAACTACAGGAAGCTATGTTTCTTTGTTTTTATTTGCCGGATGTGCTTATCTGATCGCATTCACAGGAATACACATACTTTCCCCAAAATTAAAATCTATTACACTTGAAAAAATTATTTAATTATGAAAAAAATTAATCTTAGAAATCTTAAACACCTTTTATTTATCAATTGCATGATGATCATTGCAGCAGGCTGTTCAACAAGTACAGAAAAATCACAAGAAAAAACGGATAGCAAATTGCAGCTGATTACCCTTGATCCCGGTCATTTTCATTCTGCCTTGGTTCAGAAATCCATGTATGAGGATGTTGATTCAGTAGTTCATGTTTATGCACCTGAGGGTCAGGAAGTGAAGTCGCACCTGAGCCTGATCGATAGCTATAATACCCGGTCAGAGAATCCTACTACTTGGAAAGAGCAGGTATATATAGGTCAGGATTACCTCGACAAAATGTTTGCAGAAAAAGCTGGGAATGTGGTTGTGATCGCCGGCAATAATAAATTGAAGACTGATTATATCAGCAGATCTGTTGAATCAGGCCTGAACGTTCTGGCAGATAAGCCAATGGCTATTGATCTTGATGGATTTAATAAGCTGGTAAAGGCATTTGAATCTGCAAAAAAGAATAAGGTTCTTCTTTATGATATCATGACTGAAAGGTATGAGATCAATAGCATGCTTCAAAAGGAGTTTGCTCATCTTCCGGCCTTTGGTCAGCTTGAAAAGGGAACACCTGAAAATCCTTCAGTGACTAAGGTAAGTGTACATCATTTCTTTAAAAATGTATCAGGGAAACCACTTGTCAGACCGGCATGGTTCTTCGATGTTAAACAGCAAGGTGAAGGTATCACTGATATTACAACACACCTGGTTGATCTGGTTCAGTGGGAATGCTTCCCTGATCAGATCCTGGATTATAAAAAGGATGTAGAATTGGTATCAGCAAAAAGATGGGCCACCAGTATTTCTGCTGAACAGTTTGAAAAAGTAACTCAGAAGAAGGAGTACCCTGAATACTTGAAAGCAGATGTTAAGGATGGTATGTTGAGTACCTATTCCAATGGGGAAATTAACTACCGTTTAAAAGGTATTCATGCAAAAATATCTGTAACCTGGGATTTTCAGGCTCCCGAAGGAACAGGAGATACTCATTTCTCTGTTATGAGGGGAACCAATGCAAGTGTAGTGATCAAGCAGGGCAAAGAACAGAATTTTAAGCCGGCATTATATATTGAACCAATCGCTAAAACAGATCTTAAAGCATTTGAAAAGGCAATTATGGCAGATTTGAAACAGCTCAATATTAAATATCCGGGTGTTGAATTAAAGAAGATAGGCAGTGGCTGGCAAGTAATAATTCCTGATACGTATAAGGTTAGCCATGAAGATCATTTTGCTCAGGTCACAAAAAAGTACCTTGAATATCTTAAAAATGGCGGACTTCCAGCATGGGAGGTTCCAAATATGATTGCAAAGTATTATACAACTACAAAGGCACGCGAACTAGCCTTAGGGCGATAAATTAACAGGGGCTTTTATTAGCCCCTTTTTTTTGTAATAGGCCATACTGAGCCTGATCATTTTGTTGTAAGTTCTTAATCCGTCGGGTTGATTATTGGCCTTCAGGTAATTATCATAAAAGATGCTACTCAGTTTTGAAGTTGCTCCGCGATAAGATTTCCAATAGTCGTTCTCTGATTTAAGGTCAGATAGAACATTAGGCGAGATCTTACTTTTCAAAGCCTTAAATGCCATACTATCTGTGGCCCAGATCGCAGTCAGGAATTCCTGCGTTGCCAGATAGTAGCATGAATACTTTAAGAGCCTGTTATTTGAGTTAATTCCTGCTATAAAACCAACAAAATTGGCCTCGTTTTCTGCTCCATATCCATTTTGATGAGCCATTTCATGACAAGCTACAAATGGTCTTATATAGACGGGCATCAAAACGTTAACCTGCGCTTCTCCTGTAAAAGGGTTATAATATCCCGCTGTACCCAGATAACTTAGAATTGGTCCTGATAAGGAAGGTTTAGCTACAGGTTCTGTGGCTCCGATATTTTGAATGGCCAGGGATGATGATTTGAAAATACTATCATTTGATTGGGCGAGATCTTCTGTTCTAACTTTTTCGCGGCTAAAATTGACTGAATCTATAAGCATAGATCCAACTTCAATGAGTTCTTCACTCGAATAGTCAGATTCTGTAAGATCAAGCCTCTCAAATGCATCTATTCTGAAGTAATTTAGTCCCCAGAATAAGTAAAATACCAAAGTGCTTACTTGCAAGGTAAGTACCAGTCCGAGTAGTATCTGAACCGCATCCCGACCTTTTTTCTGGAAAAAGCCTTTCCTGATGATCCGGATAACAAAGACTGCGATAAAAAGTGTAAGAAGCAAATAAAAAATATCACCTATGCTAAAGGGTATCTGATTGAAAATCAATTGAAGGCCTGAGCGGATAAATGGAAAAATTGCTTGTGAATAATAGTGATCCACAATTACAGGATAGTTTTTGAGCTGAAACAGTAAAAAAATCAGCACAAACATAAATACTACTAAAAGCAATCTTTTCTTGACCGCTGAGTATGCTTTTGTAATTTTCATGTATCTAATAAAGTCTATTTAACGCAAAGAAATTCAAATTCATAAATTAAATATAAATTAGCTTTAAAATCGATCATTAACACAAACTTTAAAAAATCTCAGGAGAATATGCTGGTAATTAGAAACTTTATTGAATTTGAATCTTTTTTGGGTAAAGAGCTTGGTGTTTCCGAACTACATAAAATCACACAGGAGCAGATCATGAAGTTTGCTGATGCAACTCTTGATCATCAATGGATTCATACAGATCCGGTACGTGCAGAAAGTGAAGGCCCTTTCAAGGCAACAATTGCACATGGTTATCTCACGCTATCGCTTATTCCTTATTTGTGGAAGCAAATTGTGGATGTTCAAAATCTTAAAATGGAGATTAATTATGGCATTGAAAATTTAAGGTTCGGACAGCCGGTTCTTGTGAATAGTGATGTCAAGTTAAAAGCTAAGCTTGTTTCAATAGCCAATCTTAGGGGTGTAACCAAAGCTACCATCGGTGCTGAGCTTGAAATTATAGGACAAAACAAACCTGCGTTTAAAGGGGAAGTAGTGTTCCTCTATCATTTTGAAGATTAATGATTTAAATAATCAGGCTTGAAAAGTATTTCAATTTTTTATTGATCGATCTCTTATTCGTGTAGCTTTGTAAACAATTTGGAAGATACCTGCTTTGTTATTTATGATCAGCATGTTCCAAAATAATGACTAATTTCAGCAATAAATACCTCAAAAATTTTTTATGCCAGGACCCCGTAAAGCTGCCATCAGTTTTATTTTCTTTACCTTATTGCTTGATGTCATTGGTCTTGGTTTGATCATACCGGTATTTCCTCAACTGATTGCTGAATTAGTTGGTGGAACTATGAGTACAGCTTCACAATGGAGCGGACTTCTAACCTTTGCTTACGCCATAACCCAGTTCGTATTCGCACCGGTCATTGGTAATTTGAGTGATCAGTATGGCCGTAGGCCGGTATTGCTGTTATCTCTTTTTGGTTTTGGTATTGACTATATTTTCCTTGCACTGGCGCCAACTATCTGGTGGTTATTCATAGGAAGAATTATTGCAGGGGTATTTGGGGCAAGTTTTACAACAGCTACCGCCTATATCGCTGATATCAGCACTCCCGAAACGCGCTCCAAAAATTTTGGTATGGTAGGGGCGGCATTTGGATTAGGTTTTATTATTGGTCCGGGTCTGGGCGGATTATTAGGTGAATTAGGTCCCAGAGTTCCATTTATTGCAGCTGGAATACTCACTTTCGTGAATATGATCTATGGCTACTTTGTTTTACCTGAATCATTGTCAAAAGAACACCGGAGGCCATTTGAATGGAAGCGGGCTAATCCAATGGGCTCTTTGATGCAGCTAAAGAAATATAAAGGTGTTGGTGGTCTGATCGTTGCCTTTTTTCTGTTATATATTGGCGGACATGCGGTACAGAGCACTTGGACATTTGTCAATATTGAAAAATTTCATTGGAGCAAATCCCTTATGGGTCTATCCCTGACCTTTATTGGTATTCTTATTGCTTCAGTTCAGGGTGGATTGATTCGTTATACCACTCCAAAATTTGGTGAAGAGAAGAGCATTTATATTGGATTAGGATTGTATGCCTTCGGACTGCTATTATTTTCTTTTGCTACCGAAGGATGGATGATGTTTGTCTTTCTGGTTCCTTATTGCCTGGGAGGCATTGCAGGACCTGCTTTGCAATCAATTATCTCTGGGAATGTTCCTAAAAATGAACAGGGTGAACTACAGGGAGCCCTTACCAGCGTAATGAGCGTTACTTCAATCATCGGCCCTTTGTTAATGACAAACCTTTTTGCCTGGTTTACCAGGCCTGAAGGAAGTGTAAAGTTTGCTGGTGCTCCTTTCCTCGCTGGGTCTGTTTTTATGCTATTAAGTGCGATATTAGCAGCCAGGACAATGAAAAAGGATTCATTCTTAAATAGAAGATCCAAAATAGATGATGAACCCGAAACTCAGGTTCATTGATCTTCAAAAAAATACCTTGATTTTATGTTAGTTTTTTTGGGGAGGACTGATCATGATGTGTGCACGATGAGTTCCCGGATCCATGATCCATGGCATCCCCGGACTGCTGGGCTTTAATGGTAAACCGGTGCTTTCTGGCGTTGCATAAGGTACGTAAATCACATACCTGAGATAACCATCCTTAACAGTGCCTGCCAGTGCATCAAAATTCTCTGCCTTGGCTGTATAAACATATAAACTTGTTGGTTGTTTCGGCATTTTTAGCTTTCCTGCTTTTGCTTCCGCATCTCTGATATCTGATACTTCTTTTGGAGTTTTACCTGCCATTTTTAAGTCCCGACCCCGTTTCATGAATGGTTCAAGGTCTTTATGGTAGCATGCAACATTTAAACCAGGGATCTTAGGATCGTCGGCTAGGCAGATCATTTCATTTTTCCCTTTTCTCAATAAAATAAACTCGCCTTTTTCAGTATACCCAAAAACACTTGCATCATCTCGTTTGTCTATTGGAGCAGCCAAAAGTGCTGTTTGAATCTGAACCGAGCTTGATGGAATAGTGGTTTGTGCGGCACTTGTAAGCCCCAGACCTAAAAGTACTAGCGATAAAAAGCTTGTTTTCATATGGTGTTTATTTAAATGAATATTTGCAGTCGTTTGATTAATATTAGCAATTTTATTCGGAATAGCAAAATATGCAGGGAAGCCTTCTATGCCCGAACCTTTGGAACTAGTTTGATCTCAAAATCGGAAATTTCGATCAAACGTTCTTTATACAGGCTTCCGACGGCTTTTTTGAATGCTTTTTTACTGATTTTTAAACGATTATAGATGTCTTCTGGTGAACTTTTATCACCCAGTGAAATTGAACCACCGTTTTCTTCCAGTTCAATCATCAGACTGTCTTTAAGATCCAGTATATGCTTAAATCCAATTACCTGAAGGCTCAGGTCAATCTTATTTCCTTCTCTGATCTTCTTGATAAACCCTCTTCTTTGATCTCCTGCTTTTAAATCTTCAAAAACCTCATTGTGATATAATAGCCCCAAAAACCTCTGGTTGATCACTGCGGTATAACCAAGGTCGCTTTCCTCGGTAATCAGCAATCTTACCTCATCTCCTTCCTCCAGATCATGTTCATCCTGATCTACAAACTCCGCTAATCGGGAAGATGCAGTTATGCGTTCACTTCTTTCGTCATTAAATAGAAAAACTACATATTTCTGCCCGATCTGCATAGGCCTCTTTTGCTCCCTTTCAGGAACGAAAACATCTTTTCCAATGCCCATGTCTAAGAAAGCACCTTGTTCATTCACATCAACAACGGTCAATAATGCAAACTCATCAACCTGTGCGATTGGAGTTTCGGTGGTGGCCATTAATCTACCATCGCTATGGATATAGGTGAAAATATGAAGATTGTCTCCAATTTGAGCATTTTCCGGTGCCTGAACATAAGGTAAGAGAACTTCTTTTTCCCCATCAGTCAGGATCAGACCTGCCTCAGTCTTTTTGATAAACCTTAATTCATTAAACTTTCCGATTTCTATCATATTTTCTGATGGTATATCCTACAAAGATACTAAAAGCAGTTTATTGATCGTGTTTTAGCTTTAATTTTGATAAAATGGACAAATTGAATGATGATTTTAGATGTTTATGCGTATTAAGTTTTGATTCTTGAATTTTCATTATATTTTAGAGTATGGTTAATTCAAAACATAGGATAGTAATAGGTATTGTAGTTGTATTGCTTTTCTCTTTTTCCTCTTTTGGACAGGCCCTAAAGAAAAATATTGTAAAACAGTCCCTTTCGTCTTTTGCCTATTCAACAACCTTTGAATTTTCACCGAAGTGGAATTTGAATGCTGAATTTCAGGAGCGTATTTTTTTTGACCCGGTCAGGCAGTCGCAAATTTTCGTGAAATCGCAGATTAATTTTTCTCCG
>JBIIWE010000127.1:0-6569 GCA_044339075.1 Daejeonella sp.
AGCTTGTATTTCAGTTCCCGTTCCATTGAAGTAACGTCTTTGTCATCGATTCCACAGGGAATAATATTTTTAAAATAAGACAGATCTGTATTCACATTGAATGCGAATCCATGCATGGTTACCCATCTGCTGCACCTGACTCCTAAAGCACAGATTTTTCTAGCTTTCTCATTATCAGCATCCAGCCAAACACCAGTAAATCCTTCATACCTGCCACTTGCAATACCATAATCCGCAAGTGTAAGTATGATGGCCTCCTCCAGAGTACGTAGATACAGATGTATATCCGTAAAGAAATTATCAAGATCGAGGATCGGGTATCCTACCACTTGGCCAGGACCATGATAGGTTATATCACCACCGCGATTAATTCTATAAAAAGAAGCACTTTTTTCTTTCAACCCAGCCTCATCAAGCAGCAAATTTTCAGGCTTACCACTTTTACCCAGTGTATAAACATGGGGGTGTTCAACAAAAATGAGATGATTTTTAACCGGATAATCTGTGTTGTTATTTCTATTCTGTGTTTTTGCCTGAACCGTATCCGAAAAAACCTGTTCCTGCCTATCCCAGGCCTGATGATAATCAAGTAAACCCCAATCCTGAAAGTTAACCTTCTTATTCTTCATTCTTATCGTCTGAAACAAACCCAATCATATAATCATCAAATTTCTCATAATGAACCGTGAACTCCTTATGAGTTGAACCAACATCCAGATTTGCAGAAAATGATCCATTCCCCTTGTAATGGAACGGTTTTAGTTCAATATTCTCTACAAAGCTCACATTCTTTTTCCCATGAAGCTTATAAACAGCCTCCTTTGCACACCAGCAGACATATAACTGTTCAATCCTCTCTTGTTCCTGAATGAATTCCAATTCCTTAGCACAGAGGAACTTACTGGCAATACGTTCGATCTTATCTTTAATCAGTTCAATATCAATTCCTACTGCTTTGTTCTTACTGACCATGACTGCGGCATAGTCATATGAATGACTGAGAGAAATATAATGAGGAAAATTACTGAGGTAGGGCTTCCCGCTTGAGTCAACCCTGCAATCAATATATTCATCGGTATCCATCATTCTGCGAAGTAAAACACGCGTGCTCAGCCAATGCATATTTCTCTTACCATTGACCAGACTATCAAGATATGTTCTTTCATGCTCTTTTAACTGTAATTGAGCGAAAAGTTCATCTGCAGATTCTTCGATCTTCCAAATTGCGAAAGATGTAAAGGGGTCAATTTCTTTGTGATAAGCAAGAGCCATTTTAAAATATAAAATACCTGTAAAACTATCTCAAATAAATCATAATTTAGTCCAAATCTTAAGCTTATTTATGATACTTTCTGATAAAATTATACTGGAAGAAATTGAAAAAGGGAATATCATCATTGAACCCTTCCAAAAGGATTGTTTAGGCACAAATTCGTATGATGTACACCTGGGCAAATATCTGGCAACGTACAGAAACAGGGTATTAGATTCAAAAGCACATAATGAAATTGATCATTTCGAGATACCAAAAGATGGTTTTGTTCTTCAGCCAAACACGCTCTACCTGGGAGTAACCCTAGAATATACTGAAACTCACAGACACGTACCTTTTCTGGAAGGAAAATCAAGTACCGGTCGCCTGGGGATTGATATCCATGCTACTGCAGGAAAGGGCGACGTAGGATTTTGCAATACCTGGACTCTGGAAATTTCCTGCGCCCAGCCTGTAAGGATTTATGCTGGAATGCCTATCGGTCAATTGATCTACTTTGTTGTTGAAGGAGATGTAGAAACAATGTATAATACAAAGGCAAATGCTAAATACAATAATAAAACTACCAAGCCTGTAGAAAGTATGATGTGGAAGAATGTATTCTAAGATCTAACTCTCAAATAATTCGTATATTATAAATACATAAGCCTCAATTTTTTGTAAATTGAGGCTTAGTATTTTAATTATCAGTCGTTTCCTAAAACTGTTCATCATGTTTTACACTGAAGCTCATATCTTTCGAAATTATCTTGCTAACTGTCTCTAAAGAAAATCATGAAAAAATACGTTATTCTACTATTTTCTGTCATTGCATCTGTAATTGTACTGGGTTTTGTCAGAGATGATGAACCATTGAAAAAAATTCTCCAGCAGATCGAAAAATACCGATTACAATTTCCACAGGAAAAAATTCACCTTCATATGGATAAGCCATATTATGCAATCGGCGATAATATATGGTTCAAGGCCTATGTGGTAACTGCTGAAAATAATGAGTTATCAGACCTAAGCAAAATTCTACATGTAGAACTAATTAATGATAAAGATTCTGTGAAGCAATCAATAGCATTGCCACTGGAAATGGGGCTTGCCTGGGGTGATTTCTCACTTACCGACTCTTTAAAAGAGGGCAATTACCGGATTAGGGCCTATACTAATTGGATGCGGAATTTTGGTGAAGAATACTTTTTTGATAAAACCTTTACTGTCGGTAATTCTATCGCTAATACCGTAATAACTCAGGCAGATTATACCTATAGTAAAGATGTAAAAGGACAAAAAGTGATGGCGAGTTTAAACTATGCCGACATGGCCGGTCAGCCTTTGATCAATAAGGAGGTCACTTATCAGGTGGTATTAGATTTCAGAACCATTCTGAAAGGAAAGGGTATAACAGATTCAAAAGGTAACTTACTGTTCAGCTTCGTCAATAATCAACCTTTTATATTGAAATCAGGAAAGATCCTGACTACGATCCGCCTGGATGAGAAGATCAGTGCCAGCAAAACTTTTCCGGTTAAATCTACCTCAAACGAGACCGATGTGAAATTTTTCCCTGAAGGTGGCGACATGATCAATGGTATCAGTACACGAGTTGCCTTTAAAGCACTTGGATCTGATGGACTTGGAATAGCTGTAAGTGGATACATCTCCGACGAAAATAATGTCAGGATGAGCGAATTCAAATCGGAACATGCGGGTATGGGCTCTTTCAAAATAAAACCAAGCGCATCAAACACCTATACTGCACATATCACCTTTAAGGATGGTTCAGAAAAAGCAATTCCTCTCCCAAAGGTTAAAGCACAAGGCTATGTATTAACTGCTGATAATGCTGACCCCAATGAACTCAAAATAAGAATTTCCACAACAGAGCTTGATCAACCAGATTCAGAACTCACACTAGTAGCACAAACAAACGGACAAGTACAATTTGTATCAAAAAACAAGATGAATAGCCGAACTTTCAATGCAGCTATCCCAAAATCACGTTTCCCGACAGGAATCCTTCAGTTAACGCTGTTTTCTCCTAAAAATGAGCCTGTTGCAGAGCGTCTGGTATTCATCAATCACTCCGATTTTCTTAAAATAAACCTAAGCACTGATAAGTCTGAGTTCCAAAAAAGAGAAAAAGTAAAGCTCATGCTAGATGTAAACGATCCTAAAGGCAGACCTACGCTTGGCAGTTTTTCAATTGCTATAGTTGATGAGACAAAAGTTCCGATTGATGAGGCAAGTGAAACGAGTATTATTTCGAATCTACTGCTCAGTTCAGACCTGAAGGGTTTTATTGAACAAGCTAATTACTACTTCACTGATACGACTGAAGCTAAAGTAAGACAGCTCGATAATCTTTTATTAACACAAGGCTGGCGTCGCTTCGAATGGAAAAATATCTTATCAAATAACTATCCAACATTAGTATATCAACCGGAAAGAGGTATGCAGGTAAGCGGAAAGGTAACCTCGTTAACTGGTAAGCCAGTTGTTGGTGGAAAGGTTACACTGTTCTCATCTTCCGGAACTTCATTTTTGCTGGATACCCTGACCGATATGAATGGAGTGTTTCGATTTGACAATCTTTATTTCAATGATAGCACAAAATTTATAATTCAGGCCCGTAATGAAAGGGATAAGAAAAATGTAGAGATATTTCTCGACAGAATTCCAGCTCAGCTGGTAACAAAAAACAAAAATGAGGCCATGCTGGAGGTTAATGTAAATAAATCGATGTTTGCCTACCTCAAGAATAGCCGTGCTCAATATGATGATCTAAAAAGAAACGGTCTGATCGTTAGAAATATTCTTCTGGATGAGGTTAAGGTTGTCGACACGAAAGTAGAAGCAAAAAACTCATCCAATTTAAATGGAGCAGGCAGGGCTGATGCGATAATTAAGGCCGAACAGCTTCAAAACTGCTTTGACATTGCCCAGTGTATTCAGGGTAGAGTTGCAGGAGTCATGGTGATGAATGGTATGGTTTACTCGATGAGAAGTATGAATTCTTTTTCTGGCCCTATTCCAATGCAATTGGTTCTGGATGGTGCCTTTTTGGAACCAGAATTTCTATCTTCCATAAATCCAAATGATGTTGAGACCATTGAAATATTGAAAAGCGGGGCAAATTCCGCTATTTACGGAAGCCGGGGCGGTGGCGGTGTAATTATAATAACCACGAAACGGGGAGAAAATAATAGAGATTACAAAAATTATGCTCCGGGAATTGCAGGCTATAATCCTAAAGGTTATTACAAAGGGCGTGAGTTCTATTCACCGAACTATGATGATCCGGAAACCAATACAAAGATCGCCGACCTCCGGACCACCATTTACTGGAATCCGAATGTGATCAGCGATTCGACCGGGAAAGCAAGTGTGGAGTTCTTCAATTCAGATGGAACAGGAAATTATAAGGCTATTGTTGAGGGAATCAATGTGAATGGAACAATAGGGAGACAAATATTCAGATATAGCGTTAAATAAATATGAATACAATAAAGGTTAATATAAAAGATAAAATTGCTGTTCTGTCATTGATCCGCGGTCGCTCGAATGCCATCAATGCAGAAATGGTTGCTGAACTTCATCAAATGGTCAAAAACATTGAAAATGACGATTCGATTGCGGGATTAATTTTGACGGGGAAGGATGGTTTTTTCTCTGCCGGTCTTGACCTTATTGAGCTTTATAATTATGATGAGGAAACAATAAAAAGCTTCTGGATTGACTTTTTAGATTTGGTAACGACATTGGTTTCTTTCAAAAAACCAATGATAGCTGCCATCAGCGGACATAGCCCTGCAGGTGGATGTGTGCTTGCCCTTTGCTGTGATTATAGAATAATGGCTGAGGGTAAATTCATCATCGGACTGAATGAGGTTCCGGTTGGGATTATCGTTCCGGCTAGCATTTTTCATTTGTATTCATTCTGGCTCGGTCAGCCCAATGCGTATCGCTTCCTGCTGGAAGGTAAGCTGATGAACACTCAGGAAGCATTAAGCAACGGTTTGATCGACGAGGTGGTTAACCCGGAAAGTATTTTACATGCTGCTGAGCGTAAAATGCTTACTTACATTCAATTGGAACGTAATACATGGCAGCAAAGCAAAATGAATATGCGTGAGGAGTTATTAAAAAAGGTAAGTGCAGATCCAACAGAAATGCTAAGACCTATGCTTGCACAGTGGTGGTCGCCTTCTACTCGATCCATTCTTAAAACAATCATTCAAAATCTTCAACAAAAATCGGCCTAATATGTATAATGAACCCATGTTACGTGATGATGCCCTGAGTGGTAAAACAATAATTATTACAGGCGGAGGAACTGGTCTGGGAAGAGCAATGAGCACTTATTTTCTCAAGCTGGGCGCCAATGTTGTGATCACCAGTAGAAAGATGGATGTACTCCTTAAAACTGCTGCTGAAATGGAACAGGAAGCGGCGGCAAGCAATAAAGGTGGAGCAAAAGTATTGGCGGTTCAATGTGATGTACGCAAACCGGAAGAGGTTGAGGAGGTTCTGAAAAAAACATTGGAAGCTTTCGGTCAGGTTCACGGGCTCTTAAACAATGCTGCGGGCAACTTCATATCACCTACTGAACGCCTTTCAGCCAATGCCTTTTCTACGATCATTGATATTGTATTAAAAGGTACTGCAAACTGTACCATGGCAGTAGGTAAGCACTGGATCAAAGAAAAACAGGCAGGAACAATATTAAATATAGTGACCACCTATGCATTTACCGGTTCGGGATATGTAGTTCCATCTGCCTGTGCGAAAGGTGGTGTACTTGCCATGACGCGTTCTCTAGCAGCAGAATGGGGAAAATATGGAATCAGAAATAATGCCATTGCACCTGGTCCATTTCCAACCAAAGGAGCGTGGGATAGGCTTCTTCCAGGAGACATGGCTAAAAAATTCGATTTCAAAAACCGGGTTCCACTGAAACGTGTTGGAGATCATCAGGAACTTGCTAATCTGGCTGCGTTCATGATGTCTGATTTTTCGGGCTATATCAATGGTGAAGTGATCACCATAGATGGAGGAGAATGGCTACAGGGAGCAGGTCAGTTTAATGGTCTTGAGGCAATTACCCCCGAGATGTGGGATATGCTGGAAATGATGACCCGATCGGCTAAAGGAAGTTAATAATCAGTATGAAACGAGTCAATATATCATCAGGAGCCGTGTGGGAAGATTTGGTGGGATATAGCAGAGCCGTCCGCATTGGTAATCAAATAGAGATCTCAGGTACCACATCAGTTGACGGAGAAACGGTCATTGGCAAAGGTGATCT
>JBIIWE010000128.1:0-6545 GCA_044339075.1 Daejeonella sp.
TAGCCGCGGGGGCTTTACCTTTTTAAACCAATTATTTCACTACAATCTCATCACAATAAATAGAAATATCTTGTCCTGATCGGATATGCCATGAAGGAGTTTTCAATAAGCTTTCCGCATGAACTTGAATGTAGCGAGCCTTTGTTCCAGGCTTCATAATTGTTTGAAATGGAAGGATTGAAATTTTTGTGATCCCTGGGTTTTCAAGCGGATTCGGATTGTTATCATTGACGATCATTACTGGCTCAGAATAATTGTTTCCGTCAGCAGATATTGAATAACTGACATGTTTAGGAAGCGCAAATAAATGCCAGTCGGGTTGTGCCTGCGGGTTTAGGAAATCCATATTGACCGAAGCAACAGGCATTATTGCACCTAGATCGAGAATGAAATCCATATGCTGTCCGGTATAATAAACCCAGTTCTGATCAGCTTCCTGCCATGATTCATAGGAAGCGAAAATTCCGTCGGTAAGGCTTTCAAGCCCTTTTGATGTAGGGTTCGGACTGGTGATCGGAGTGATTTTTTTTCTGAATGATTTAACTTTGATCATTCCCTCCATATTGCTGAAGATGCGGTTATAGGACGCACGATAATGCTCCGGAGTTCCAGCCCGCTCACGAACCAGTTTTACTTTATTCAGTTTACAACCATCAGCAAAACGGTTAACCAGTACCTTCATTTCTGGTTTTGGAAGTACATAACCATTAGTCCCTTTGCGGAACATACTTCTTGCGGTATCTATTTCGGTGCGGCCAATTTGGATTTCTGCATACATGATTGGCAGTCGTGCTGTTCTTACACGCTGGACTAATTTAGCATCAGCTATCACAGCCTTTTCTGCATTATCAAAGAGTAGCTTATATTGCTGCATCATTTCTGCAGACAAATAGGAGTTTTTTGCATGGATAGGATCTCCAAAAATACTCAGTACCATTCCGCTTTTTACCAGAGATTCCTGCATGCTTTCGATGTATTGGCTAATAAATGGGGCTGCCGCTCCAAAATAACCAGAAAGAAATTCACTGATTATAGCTTTCTCATCTGCATCCGGATTCCACATGAGTTTGCTGATCAGGTAGGATCGAAGCAAGGCCATTTCAGCTGCCGCTTCATCGTTTGCCTGCATGAATAAGCCTTTGACCTGATTATCGGTATAAAATTTAATATTCGGTTTTAAGGTATACAGATTTGGGAAAGGTGAAATGTAATTGGTGAACTGAATATTATAATCCCAGATCAGAATATCTTTTGAAAGTGCTCCCCAATCTCTAAGATCGCTTGAAAATGCAGGGTCAGTAACAAATACCGGTGCTTGACGCGTACTCTCAATATTGCAGAGCATAATATTTACATTAGACTCAATTTCAATGTTTTTAGGAGCCTTCCTGGTGTACCAATAGGCTAGGGTAGAAATGATTTTATCCGGGAATTCTTTGGCAACCTGATTCACAAAGTAAATGATAGATCCACTTGGGACTTTTCCGTATTTTTCATTCAATGCTGTACAAGCATCGCATTGACAATACCTATCGTTATCATCCTGGCTTACAGACCAATAGGTAGATGTCGGTTTTTCCTGGATCTTATTTTTCAGGCTTTCAACCAGTACATTCAATACTTCCGGATTCGAAAGACAAAGCTGGGTGCCTGGTTGTCGTTTGCCAGCAATCAGTGAATAATACTCAGGATGGGTTTTACCATATATTTGTTGCGGTACAAGCGTGTTAAAGGTATGTACAAATAATCCCCAGTCATCTCTTGAAGAAAGTTTATGCCAGTCTGAATATTCCTGATCAGCCATTTGGCTATAGGATGTAGTTCTGTATTTTACTAGGGGCTCATATGTTTTTATTCCTTGTCCCAGTTCGAATGATTTAATCTTCGGATCTACAGTATCTTCATTCGCATATTTTCTGAATCCTAAACCTTCCAGCAGGTCGTAAACTCCGAAAAGCAATCCCTTTTTTGATCCGCCAACAAGGATAAAATTGTTACCGGTGGTTTTATTAATAAAACCTGCTTCAGGTAGCAGATTGAAATTGATCTCATTTGCTTTGGCAAATTCTGTTTCACCAAGGTAAATGCCATAGGTAACTACTGTCTTTCCTTCTTCTGCAATCGGAATGGGCTTTACAGATATTTTGGATAGATATTTCTGAAGTTGTTCTGCAGCTTGTTTTTCTATGGAACTGACCAAAGACGGGATTATTATCTGGTAATCAATAATATTTCCGGCAGCTAAGCCTGAACTCAATAAGCTATCTCTAAGTTTTGAGCTAACCAAACCAGGCAGAAAGGTTAATCCTGCTGCCACAATGCCGGTGTTTTTTAAAAAGTTAAGTCTAGAGATATCCCTGTTTTTTTCTTTATTGTTTTTCATTCCGAAAATATTTCCTTTTGGTTAAATCAAAACTAGGTAAAAAATATAGGATCGAAAATGAAAAAATAAGAATTGAAATATTCTGCTCAATCAGATCTTTCAGCTAGTGTAATAGTCCGCTTGACCTTAATATGCCAACAATTCCTACCAGAATCCAGAATAGATTCAATACGGTGTATGCTTTGTCTTTTTTGAGGATGGCACACCAAGAAAGCAGGATTGCATCAAGCGTATTAAATATCCAAACAAAAAGAAACGGACTTTCCGGGCCAAGCCAGCTTACCAGCGTAAAACTTATTATCCTCATGATCACACCGATCATTTCGAAGGTTTTTATGTATTTTAGGATAACTTTATTCATGATGCAATAATGGCAAGGATTTGCGGGAATTTGAATCTAAATTTCAATAAAATTTTCACAAATAATTTTGGAGAAGGTAAAGCAGCTTTTAAGGAATCTTGATCATTGTCAATAAATTGCCTAATTCTTGTCATAGTCTATAAAATTGGCCTTCTTTAATTTTGTTGAAACAAACAGGAAATGATTGTTTCAGTTTTAAATAAGGTTTGATAAAATGGTTGCGCTGAAAAGAATATTGTGTGTTGATTTTCTTTTACCACTAATTGTTATCAGTATTGGGCATGGTTCATATTCCCCCGATATCCATAATAAATCTCTAAAAATTAAAATCATGTTACAGGACACCATTAAAAAAAGCAATACAGTGCTGGAAAAAGTGCATTTGGAGCCATTGAAAGTTTTAATTATCAGAGAAACCACAGGAATTGCAGCACTTAGCAAAGTATTTGAGGTGGATTATGAAGAAATTTTCAATTTTGCCCGGAAAAATGATCTCAAAGTTGGCAGGGTTATGGCTTTTTATCTTGATTATGAGGATCCTGTGACCCTCGAAGCTGGAGTAGAGGTGGATCGGATTCCCGAAAATTTGAATGGAAGAATTGAATCTAAATTAGTAGCAGGCGGTGAAGCGATAATTGTACATTATACTGGTTCTTATGAGGAAATGAAAACCCCATACGATGAAATTAAAAAGTGGTTAAAAGAGAATAATAGAGAGGCGCGCGAATTTCCTTTTGAGGTTTATATTAATGATCCATCCCAGGTTAAAGATAAAAATGATCTTAAAACTGATATTTATCAGTTTTTGAAATAGCTGGAACGATATAAAATATTCCTGAAAATATTAAACGAATGTTATCCTGTTCTGTTGGATTCAGTCCTAAATCTGCGATTCAGTAGGTTTAGGAACTTCGTTAAACGACATGCATTTTTACAGAATTATAATTTCTCTATAGCTGTTAACTTAGTTTTGAATTCGGGATTGTCAAATACATTTTTGGAGAACTTATAATCACTGTAATTGTCTATATCAATAAATCCTTTCTTTTCAATGAATGTACCACTGATCTTTACCTGATCACCAGCTTTAATACCCTCCATTATTTTTCCCCCGGACTGATCTAATAAAGAGCTAAAAACGATAGACTTTTGAGCTGATCTGTTTGTTGGATCTAATGTTATACTAACATTTACTTCTTTGCTTGCCTGCCTGTCAATAATCTCCAGAACTTTAGCTTGCCAGGAATTAAATTTCATCTGCAGGCTGTCTTTAACATAAATTTTAGTCGTTGATATACCATTTTCCAGTAGAACACCACGTAGCGACTTATTCTGTTCGGAGTTATTAACTGTATCCCGGAGTGATTTTACATATTTTACAAATTTAATCTGCTCGTTTGGTCCTGTATTTTCACCTGCATTTTGTCCGCAGGATGATAGAATGATTAACAGACAGATTACAATACTAGATTTCATATTCTGAAATTAAATTGTGTATATGGATTTACGTCTAAGTTACATATTTTCTGTTTTTCAAAGCTATTTGACCATACCGGTTTCCTTTCAGAAACAAGAATCAATTTATATAAAATGATATTCCTCCCATTTATGAACCAGAACTGCTCATGCTAAACATTCAAAACGAATTATTAAACGCCAAATGGATAAGTCTCTGGTGTCTCTCGCTTGTCAGAAAGTACATGCATTGGATGTAATGCTTTAGTTTTATTCAGATAAATGAACGCATCATAGCGACGGGATAAGATAGTTGGAACATAATTACCTCGTGATTCATGTCCTGGATGGTAAACTACTCCGATTGCACGGTGTCCTCTGGGAGTTTTCATGTTAGGTGCATGCTCGTCTATGTCATTCAATATCAATAACTTATTGTCATGTCCTGACTCATGGAAGATTTGCTCCCAGCTTCCTTTTTGGGCAGGTGGTACAGGCATTGTTTGCATGGGGGCTCCCCAGTAATCTCCAGCAATAACAGTTCCTTCGTTAGATCCAAATCCAACCAGTACTACATTTTCTTTGCCCTTGTGTAATCTTCCCAACTGGCCTATATTATACATTCCATCTGAAGCCATGTCAGTAGCTCTTGCATCTCCAATATGAGTATTATGTGCCCAAACAATCGCTTTTGCCTTTGGGCCATGAAAGGTTAGAAGCCTGTTTAATGTGTCAGCCATATGCCTGTCTCTGATATTCCAGCTTTCCGGGCCCCCTTTAACCATGGCCCGGTAGTATTTTTCTGCATGAACTGCTACCAATGCATTTTGCTCGGCACTGAATACATGTTCATGGTCTGTATTATAATTAGGTAACTTTTTCTGTATTTCTTTCAGCATACCAATCACTTCATCCTGACATAATTCAGGAACCAGCCTTCCTGCCCAACCATAAGTACGGCCTTCATCCTTACGAAATGGTTCAAAGCAATGAAAGGCTTTCTCGGCGATTTTTAGTGCAGCAGGGTCTTTTTGTTTGAGATAAGCCATGATACTTTCCATGCTCTCCCATAAACTATATACATCCAGTCCATAAAAACCAGCTTTTTTATTGGATGTTAGTCCCTTATTGTATTGGAACATCCAGTCCGCTAACGCTGATATTTCCCAATTTGCCCACATCCAGGTAGGCCAGCGATTGAATTTCTGTAATACATCATAAGCACTGGTTCCTTCAGGTTCATAGCCCTTGATAAACCTGTTTAATCTGTAACAATCGGGCCAGTCGCCTTCCACGGCAATAAAATTAAAACCCATCTCTTCGATCAGCTTTTTTGAGATCAATGCCCGCCAGGTATAATATTCATGAGTGCCATGGCTCGCTTCACCAAGCATAACTATTTGAGCATCGCCAATGCGGTTAAATAGTGGTTTCAGGTCGGCGGGACTATTCAGTGAATAAGATGACAGCCGTATAGTCTCAACAAGGTCGCTTTCCTGTATTGTTTTAGTTGAATGATCATTCATAATACCTGGTTCTTTTAAAACTGATATGTTAAAATTTGGCTTGTTTATGCCTGTTTATTTCCTTGTTTGAAGTAAGGATTTATGCTTCAGAAAAGTATTGATCAATATCAGAGGCTTGCCTGATGAATATCAATAGCGCAGTGTCAGTGACTGATTAGATTTGACTATGTCGGGATTTGATCGATGCCTTAAAGCGACTGGAATATTTTAATGATCTGTTTTGAGATAGCTTAAAAACAGGCATATCCGGTCACAAAAAATGGGTTTGTAATTAATTTGAATGTTTAATCAAAAATCAATGTTTTATGGAAATGCGGTATAATAATGAGGTAAGTATACCTGTTGGCGAAATAAGGCTTAAAGGTGTATTATGTATTCCTGAAGAATGTATGGGGATCGTTATCTTCTCACATGGAAGCGGAAGCAGCAGGTTAAGTAAGCGTAATCAATATGTTGCGGGATACCTTCAGAAAAATGGCTTTGGAACTTTACTTTTTGACCTGCTTACGCCGGAAGAAGATCTGTATTATATCAACCGGTTTGAAATTGAAATGCTGCATGAACGCTTAGTTGCTGCAACAAAATGGCTTCAAAAACATCCATCAGCCAGAGATCTGAGCATTGGCTATTTCGGAGCAAGTACGGGTGCAGCATCTGCACTAAAAGCTGCTGCAAAACTGCCCGATATCTTTGCTGTAGTAAGCAGAGGCGGAAGACCAGACCTGGCAATGGAAGATTTGCCTGGCATAAATGTAGCATGCCTTTTTATTGTAGGTAGTCTTGACAGTGAGGTACTGAGTCTCAATAAGAAAGCATACGA
>JBIIWE010000158.1:0-5995 GCA_044339075.1 Daejeonella sp.
TAACCAATTTCTGAGGCATGCCGGCCATTTTTGCAACATGAATTCCAAAACTATGCTCACTCCCACCGGGTACCAGCTTACGAAGGAAAATAACCTTATTACCAAGCTCTTTAACAGAAACATTAAAATTCTTAATTCTATTGAATGAATTTGTCAATTCATTTAACTCATGGTAATGCGTTGCAAACAGGGTTTTTGCCTGTGCTGTAGGGTGATTATGAAGATATTCAGCGATAGACCAGGCAATAGAAATCCCATCATAAGTACTGGTTCCCCTACCGATCTCATCCATCAGGATCAGGCTCCTTGGCGACAAATTATTTAAAATACTGGCAGTCTCGTTCATTTCTACCATGAAGGTTGACTCTCCAGTGGTGAGATTATCAGAAGCGCCAACCCGGGTAAATATTTTATCTACAATCCCAATCTGAGCCTCTTTTGCAGGCACAAAACACCCCATTTGTGCCATCAGAACAATCAGTCCCGTTTGCCTTAACAAGGCCGACTTACCCGACATATTCGGACCAGTTATGATGATGATCTGCTGACTATCGCTATCCAGAAATACATCATTAGTGATATATTCCTCGCCAGGAGGAAGATTCTTTTCTATCACAGGGTGCCTTCCTCCTTTGATATCAATGATTGTACTATCATCAATAAGCGGTTTGACATAATAATTTTTGATGGCCAGATTTGAGAAATTTAAAAGAACATCAAGCTGTGCTACTAATTGAGCATTAAGCTGTATAGGCTTGATGAATTCGGAAAGTGCATAGGTCAATTCATTGTATAGGCGAGTTTCCAAAACCTGTATCTTTTCTTCTGCACCCAGAATCTGCTCTTCATATTCCTTCAATTCCGGTGTAATATAGCGTTCGGCATTAACCAGGGTTTGTTTCCTGAGCCATTCTGCCGGAACTTTATCCTTATGGGTATGCGTTACCTCCAAATAATACCCAAACACATTGTTAAATGCTACTTTGAGTGAAGGAATACCAGTGATCTCAGCTTCCCGCTTCTGTATTTCCAGCAGATATCCTTTACCACCAAAAGCGATCTTTCGTAATCGGTCCAGTTCTTCATCAACTCCATCAGCAATCACACTACCCTTGATCAGCATGACTGGAGGATCCGGATTTAATTCACGCTCGATCTTATCACGGATCAGCAAACAGGGATTCAACTGCTCTGCAATAGTTTTTAAGGCATAATTTTCTGCACCCTGGCAGAGTTCTTTCAGATTGAAAATGGCATATAATGCACGTTTCAACTGCATCACTTCTCTCGGATTGGCCTTCTGAAGTCCGATTTTAGAGATCAGCCTTTCCAAATCACCGATCTGCTTCAATTCACGAAGTAAATTTTCACGTAGTTCCTCATTATTGACCAGAAATTCAACCACGTCTAGGCGTTCCTGAATAGGTTTTCGCTCTTTAAGAGGCATAATAATCCATCGCCGAAGCAAACGGGCACCCATGGGTGAACAGGTCTTATCTAGAACATCCACCAAACTAACCGCATTTTCATTGGAAGAGCCTATAAGCTCTAAATTTCGAATCGTGAAGCGGTCAAGCCACATATACCGATCTTCTTCTATTCTTGAAACGGAAGATATATGTTGAAGATTGCGGTGCTCCGTTTCATTCAGATAATGCAACGCGACACCTGCAGCAGTGATAGCCAGGGGAAATTTCTCAATCCCAAAACCTTTTAATGATTTTACTTCAAAATGTTTCAGGAGAAATTCACTTGCATAATCACCACTATATGCCCAATCATCGAGGTGATAGGTGTAAAACCGATCTCCAAATGTTTCTACAAAATCACGCTGCCTGCTTTTCTGAAAAATTACCTCGCTGGGTTTAAAACTTTGAAGCAGCTTATCTATATAATCGGCATTTCCCTGGGCTACTAAAAATTCGCCGGTCGAAATATCTAGGAATGCAATACCAAATGAATTCTTTTCGAAATAAAGCGAAGCCAGGTAATTATTGGTGTTTTGCTGTATGATATTGTCGCTGTATGAAACTCCCGGAGTGATCAGCTCAGTCACTCCGCGCTTAACGATCGTTTTAGTAGTTTTTGGGTCCTCCAGCTGGTCGCAAATTGCAACTCGCTGCCCTGCTCTAACTAATTTAGGGAGATAAGTCTCCAAAGAATGATGTGGAAAACCTGCCAGCTCAATATGTGTTCCTGAACCATTTCCACGCTTGGTAAGTACAATCCCAAGGATTCCTGATGCCTTTACCGCATCCTGACCAAAAGTTTCATAAAAATCGCCCACACGAAACAAAAGCAATGCACCAGGGTATTTAGCCTTGATCGTATTGTATTGCAGCATTAAGGGAGTTTCCTTCTGTTCAGTATTCTTCGACAAATCAATAAATATTAGAATGATAAAGTTAATGGATTGCTTAGGTTTTGGAAGGTTTGTGGAAAACTGTTTGATGGTGGGAAATTCCTGGCAAATACTTCCTTTCCTAAATGTAAAATTTATAAGCCCGATAGATCTAAATTATAAGATCATGATGATCTGAACCTCCATTCATCTATCTTTGAAACGTGCTATCGAACACCCTCAATATATACAAAAAAGCCTTTTCCGGACTAAGTAAGGAGAACTGGTACCTCTCCCTGGTTATGCTCATTAACCGGAGTGGTACCATGGTGGTTCCATTTCTTACCATTTACTGTACCCAGAAATTAAACTTCAGCATTGTTCAGGCAGGAATGATCATGGCTCTTTTCGGACTTGGTTCTGTATTTGGTGCATTTATTGGCGGAAAGGTCACAGATAAGATCGGTTTTTATTACCTGCAGGTTGGAGCATTAATTAGTGGCGGTTTCATGTTCATGGCCCTCAGCTTCCTAGAAACATTTTTCAGCTTAGCTATCGGAACATTTATTCTGAGTATGTGTAATGAAGGATTCAGGCCTGCAAATTCATCTGCTGTTGCCCATTACAGCTCAGAAAAAACCCGAACTCGTTCCTATTCCTTAAACCGAATGGCAATCAATCTTGGCTGGTCTTTTGGTGGAGCTATGGGAGGTTTTATAGCTTCGATTGACTATCATTTACTCTTCTTTGTGGATGGCTTAACTAATATACTTGCTGCCCTGATCCTGATAAAATTATTGCCGGCTGTAAAAAAAGCTAAAGTTGATTTAAAAGGGCATGATAAGCCAGTTTTACAATCAGCCTACCGTGATAAATTATACCTCGCTTTTATTATTTTAAGTACACTATTCGCTTCCTGTTTCTTTCAGCTTTTTACCCTGCAACCTGTATTTTTAAAATCTGAATGGAATTTAAGTGAGCAATTTATTGGTGGTTTAATGGCAATGAACGGACTTTTGATCGTTGGGGTAGAAATGCTGCTCATCAGCAGAATTGATGGAAAAAGACCGCCCTTATATTTTGTAGGCATTGGGATCCTGATAACTGGATTTGCATTTTCATTATTGAATATCCTTCCTGCAATGGCCTGGGCAGCCGTAATTTCAATCCTATTCATTTCCTTAGGAGAAATGTTCTCTATGCCCTTTATGAATACCTTCTGGACCAGCAGATCGAATGTGAATAACCGTGGAGAATACGCAGCACTTTATACCATTTCCTGGTCGGTAGCCCAGATTATTGGTCCGCTCTATGGTGCCTTCTTAATAGAATACGGTGGTTATTCTTTGTTATGGTGGTCTATCTGCGGCATTTGCATGATTTCAGCATTTGGGTTCTTTACCTTAAATCATTTAAATCAGAAGAAAATAAGGTTCAAATAAAATCCTATATACTACTAACGCAATAACTTGTTTTATGCCTGTAAACCTGACCTGGCCGAAGTATTGTTGAAGGAAATTCAGGAATATTTATAGCATTACAATGATGCTGGGTCTCGAAACAAAATCCTGAAAATGGTTCATAGAACTGTCCATTTCTAGCATTTGCAATTCCAAGGTGCATTCCTGAATAAAAATGAACAGTTGGTTCATCCGTAAAGACCTCTAATTTTATTCCGCTTTTTTCAGAATATGCTGATGCAGCCTTTCCATAAGCTCCATATTCTTTATCCAAAACAAATGATTGGTCATATCCTAAAACAGGGTCCCAATCCATATTAATCTGCCTTAAACTGGTAAAATCATATTTTGTTCCATCCACGGGCAGTATTTCACCATTTGCCAAATTATCCGGATACTGACCAAGATAAAGTTCGGATGGTATTTGCACCCAATGATCCTCTATCCTACCTGATCCATGCAGATTAAAGTAGTCGTGATGGGTCAAATTGATTGCCGTTGCTTTATCTGTTATTGCCTCCGTATCAATAATCAATTCATTTTCATCATTCAAAGAAAAGCAGATCGAAACCTCCAGATTTCCGGGGTAACCTTCCTCAGAATCTTTGCTCAGGCACGACATTTTAAGCTTCCCAGCAGAAAGTTGGTTTGAATTTTCGATATGCCATACCTTACTCTCAAAACCTTCAAAGCCACCATGGATCTGATGTGGAGGCATATTGGGTGATAATTGAAATCTCTCTCCATCAATTACCATAGATGCATGACCTACACGATTTGCATATCTGCCAACAATTGCGCCCAGGTAAGAGTAATTATTCAAGTATTCAGAGGATAAATATTGTTCCATCGTATCAAAGCCCAGTACGATATCTAGTAGGTTTCCGGTTCGATTGGGGACTTTAAACGACTGGATAATAGCTCCTAAATTACTGATGCAAACCTCAACTCCCGATTTGTTTTTCAAGGTAAAAAGAAAAACATCTTCTCCTTTATGTTGAAACAATGCCTCAGACTGTACTATCTTCATGATTTAGATTTAGTAATTAGACAAGATTTAATCCAAAGGTTTAAAATACTGCAAAAACTTGAATAAAATATAAAGCTCTTTCAATTCGAACAAGCTATTTTTGAACATGCGAAAATTAAAAACGGAAGAACTTGGCCGCGTTGGTATTGACGACTTTAAAAAGCAGGAAAAATTGCCCCTGGTGGTGATACTTGACAGTGTGCGAAGCATGCACAATATTGGATCGATCTTTCGTACGTCCGATGGTTTTGCCATTGAAAAAATCTACCTATGTGGTATTTCGGCCCAACCACCACACCGAGAAATTGAAAAAACAGCACTTGGAGCCACCCAATCAATAGAATGGGCTTATTCTGAGGATGTTTGTATTGTAATTAATGAGTTAAAATCATCTGGATATACGATCATTGCAATTGAACAGGCAGAAAACAGCACCATGCTGAATGATTATCAGCCAGTTAATTCTCAAAAATATGCACTAATACTGGGCAATGAAGTAAATGGTGTAAGCGATGAAGCCATGAAATTGATCGATACCTGCATAGAGATCCCACAATTTGGCACCAAGCATTCTTTTAATATTGTGGTATCGGCCGGAATTGTGCTTTGGGACTTTTTTGCTAAATTGAAGCTGAACAGCTGAAAATAATTACATTAGAACAAGA
The DNA here is from genome assembly GCA_044339075.1 of Daejeonella sp. GTDB lineage: Bacteria > Bacteroidota > Bacteroidia > Sphingobacteriales > Sphingobacteriaceae > Daejeonella. The sequence goes on from JBIIWE010000158.1 coordinate 5,497, forward strand.
TGTAGAATGTAAAAAAAACACCCTGCCTTTTTCCATTCTGGATTAAAGCAGGGTGCCAATAATTAGTATGAATTTATAAGTTTACATATTCATTGATACGATCTTTGCTTGGCAGACTGGTACGACCCATCAGGAACTCATCTGCCTTACGTGCAGCTTCCCTACCCTCAGAAATAGCCCAAACTACTAAAGACTGACCTCGTCTCATATCACCTGCTGCAAAAACTTTCTGAATATTAGTCTGGTATTGACCTTCAACTGCTTTAACATTACCTCTGGTGTCAAGTTCAAGACCTGAGTTTTGAACAAGCCCCTGATGCTGAGGATGAAGGAATCCCATCGCTAATAATATCAGCTGGCAAGGAATTTCTCGTTCGGAACCTTCCACTTCATTGAACTTTACCGGACGGCCCAAAGGATCCAGTTCCCAGCTTACATCAGAAACAAGAATTGCCCTTAGTTCACCTTTATCATTACCTAAAAAAGCTTTGGTATTGAT
>JBIIWE010000129.1:0-6520 GCA_044339075.1 Daejeonella sp.
TGACCGATCTGATGCAGGAAGATCAAAGTAAGTGGAGCTCCAGCCTTTGGCTTGGGGAACTTAGCCGGGAAATTGATAGTATTGCCGGACTAACAGCTATCGATGGGGCAACAATTATCAGCGATACACATGAAGTTCTTGCATTTGGAGCGAAAATCGGACTCGTTGAGGGTAATAACAGAGTCGAACAGATTTTATTAACAGAGCCGGTAATCGGCGGTGAGGGGCATGTTGTTAACCCAGCAAGCAGTGGAGGAACTAGGCATATATCTGCCGCACAGTTCGTTCACGATCAAAGGGATGCTATCGCACTAGTGGCTTCACAGGATGGTGGTTTTACAATTTTTACCTGGTCGCCCTGCGATAATATAGTTCACGCTCACCGAATAGATAGTTTGCTTTTATAATTAGCAAATTTGAAAATTAGCAAATTTGAAAATTAGCGAATTAGCAAATGGGATTTCGCTTATTCAGCATTGTTTATTATTAATCAATAATATTGCGATAGCAAGATTGCTTTTTTACTCCGGAATTTGCTGACTTAAACAATGAAGCGTTCCAAATCCCCAGATCAGGTCGATGGCACTGATTGGAATAATGGTTCTGTCAGGAAAACAATCTGTAATGATTTGGAGAGCCTCTCGGTCTTTTGGGTCGTTAAACACAGGAACAAGCACCGATTTGTTTAAAATCAGAAAATTTGCGTAGCTGGCAGGCAATCGTAAGCCATCAAAATCAAGTTGCCCCGGCATAGGTAATTGAACAATAGTGGGTGTCTTCCCACTTTCTAATTTAGCATGCTGTAGGCGTTTCAGATTTTCCTGCAATGCGTGATAATTACTGTCTTTGGGATTAGATTCTACGACGGTTATGATTGTATCTTCATTAACAAATCTGCATAGATCATCTATATGTCCGTGGGTATCATCTCCTGTTATTCCATCTCCAAGCCAAATTGTGTTAGTAATTCCTAGAAATTCTTTGAAGATAGCTTCGTAATCATCTTTGGTAAATCCATGATTTCTCACCTGAATATTAGGATGCAACAGGCATTCTTCCGAAGTAAGTAAGGTGCCTTTTCCGTTTACATCGATGGAGCCTCCTTCAAGAATTACAGGCTTGCCTTTGTACATGACCTGAGTCGGAGGGATATTTAAAAATGTGGAAACTGCTGAGGGTATAGTTCTGTCAAGTTGAAAGTTCTTGTATTTAGCCCATCCATTGAAGTTGAAATTTAAGGCCTCCCTTTTGGATCCGTTTTTAACGATTATCGGACCGGAGTCGCGCATCCAGCTTCTATTGGTCTTTTGAATGATAAATGATACATTTTTTAGCTCTACATGTGCTTTTTTAAGCATTCCATGAGATTTTTCCTTTATTTTTTGATTGGCTACAACAAGGAAAACTTCCTCATAGCTTGCTATTTTTTTTATGAATTCAACAAAAGCCCACTGAACTGCCGCAAATTTTCCCGGCCAGTCATTTCCATTATATGGAAAACAGAGTAATATCCCTTGCTGTTTCTCCCATTCAGCGGGAAATCGTCTTTCAGTACTCATATTAAAGGATTGCTCTTTTTGTGATATCGCCATAAGCATCAATCCTTCTGTCTCTGAAGAACGGCCAGTTTTGGCGTATATTTTCCTGGAGTTGGAGGTCTACTTCCGCAATCAGAATCTCTTCCTGATCATGAGATGCTTGTGCCAGGATCTCACCCTGCGGACCAGCAATAAAGGAGGAGCCCCAGAATTGAATCCCTTCAGTGCCAGGCACATATTTTTCTAATCCGATGCGGTTTGCTGCTGCTACATATACACCATTTGCCACAGCATGTCCTTTCATTACATTCATCCAGGCTCCATGCTGTTTTTCTCCGTATTCGGCTTTCTCCAATGGGTGCCATCCAATAGCTGTAGGGTAGAATAATACTTCTGCTCCCTGTAAAGCTGTTAATCTTGCAGCTTCCGGATACCATTGGTCCCAGCAAATTAGAGTGCCTATTTTCCCTTTTTGAGTTGGAAAAGTTTTGAATCCGATATCTCCAGGTGTGAAATAGAATTTTTCATAAAAATGAGGATCGTCTGGGATATGCATTTTGCGATATAATCCAGCCTCTGACCCATCAGTATCAATAATGTATGCACTATTATGATAAATGCCTGCCATTCTCTTTTCAAAGAAAGGTACTATAATCACTACCCCAAGTTCCTTTGCAAGCGCACTGAAAGCAATAAAAGAGGTGCTATATAGAGGTTCAGCTAATGCAAAATTGTCTGTGTCCTCGGTCTGGCAGAAATAATGACTACTATATAACTCCGGTAAAGAAATAACTTCTGCTCCTTTATTGGCGGCTTCACGTACCCAAGAAATGCATTTTTTTAAATTATTTTCTGCAATATCATTCAGGTTTAGCTGCAATACAGCTATCTTATAGGTGCTTTTTGACATGTTGAAATGTTATAGGAGCCGTAAAAATGCAAAATTAGTGATTTTATTTAATAAGGCAGAGCGAGTTTGAATTGCTTTAGGCAACAGCCAACAAATACCTGCTCTTTTGCTTACTTAAATGTCAATCCTATTCCTAACCGAATGCTTCCTAAATCAAAACTTTTGTCAAGCATGAAATTGGTCGGGAAGTCGATTTTCTGATAATTATAACCCGTTTGAAGACCTAAGTTTAATCCCTTATTCACAGAAATGGAATAGGAAAGGCCTGCTCCGGCAGTCAATCCCTTATTTAGATTATTGAAAAGTTTTACAGCATATCCACCATAAACATCTGCTTTTAATCCACTCAAGTCAGGATTGAGATAGTAGGAAGCATTTAGTGTGATTGGAAGCGTGTTGTAATTAGCTCCGTTGGCCTTACGGTAATTATCTGTTCCCAATGCGAACCCAATTCCCACATGCTCATCAAGAAGCTTGGTGATGCCTGTTCTGGTTCTTAAACCACTAAACTTCGAATTATCAGTTAAGGATGTACTGTTCTGAATTAAAGCGCTAAGCTCTGTATAGTTGATCAGTCGCCTTTGTTGCGAATTTGCGCTCAGGCTCAGCATGCAAATTGCGAAGATGAAAAATATTTGGGCTGCTATTTTCATATATTTCTTTAGGATTTAATTCATGATTAAAGCGAATATAATCACATTATAGGAAGTCTTTAATGCTTTTTCTATAATTTTAGCCCACAGCGAGATCGATACGGATTTTTACTCTCCAATAAGAATGGCACTATCATTTACATCATTGAATTCCGGGAGCAATGGTAATTGTTATTACATTGAAAATCAGCAGGATGCAATACTTGTAGATGCAGGAATCACATGCCGTGAGACCGAAAAGCGAATGGTACGTCTTGGCTTATCGATGAGTAAGGTGAGAGCTATTTTTGTATCCCATGAACATTCTGATCATATCAGGGGAATTCCGGTAATGGCTAAAAAATATAAACTGCCTGTTTTTATAACGGATGGGACATTGAAAATGTCTGGATTCAGTTTAGAAAGTCATCTTTTAAAAACTTTTAAAGCTCATGAGTCAGTTCAAATAGGAGATCTTGAAATTACAGCTTTCCCTAAATTTCATGATGCCACTGAACCACATAGCTTTATTGTTAGTTGCAATGGAATTAAGGTTGGCGTGTTTACTGATATCGGCATCCCATGTGAACATGTGATTCGTTATTTCTCCAGCTGTCATGCAGCCTTTCTTGAGGCAAATTATGATGAAGATATGCTGGAAAACGGGCGATATCCCTATCATTTAAAAGCAAGGATCAGGGGTGGACATGGTCATCTTTCCAATAGGCAGGCACTCGAATTATTCTGCACTAGCGGGACTCATATGAGCCATCTCCTGCTTTCACATTTATCCAGAGATAATAATAATCCTGATCTTGTTCTTGAATTATTTAAGAGTAGATCGCAAGGTACCGAGATCATTGTGGCATCCAGAGAAAAGGAGAGCAAAGTTTATCATATTAATTCTCCGTCTGCTGTCCAGTCAGTGAAAAATGTTAAGACAAAATTTGTTCAATATTCTCTATTCGGCTGATTATTTCTATTAATTTCTAATTTGCCTGTCCGGTTTAGAACCTCATTTTATTCAATTCTCATAGCCCTCGTGTTTAATAACGATTTTTAATAGCCCCTAATAATTGATTTTGTTATCTTAGTGATAAAATAATACTCGCTTTGTATGTTATTACACATCCTGAATATCTTTTTCTGCCTGTCTTTCCTGGCATTTGCCTGGGTTAATTTAAACGATAGCGATTCCTGGCTTTGGGTACCTATTTATATGGCAGCCTCTATTTTATGCGGACTTGCAGGCTTTGAGTTCTATTATCCGATGGCCTACCTTCTTCTCATTGCATTTTACCTGATCTATGCATTGATATTATTCTTTGGTAAGGATGGTGTTCGTGATTGGATAACCAAATACAATACTCCAAGCATCACAGAAAGTATGAAGGCAACCAAACCATATATTGAAAAGACACGTGAATTTTTCGGTTTACTGATCATTTCAGCAGCCCTTGCCCTGAATTATTTTGTGTCAGGTGGAATTTGATATTGAATTCCACTTTTAGTATTAAGATTCTTACTAATTTTTGGTAAATTTCGAAATATTTATTCGTTCTGATATTCAATTTTGTGGACATGTTTGATTATGATGCAGAAAGATTTAGGGTTCTCATTACAGAGCTAACCCGTTCCAATGTTAATGAGGAAACCTGGCAATGGTTAAGTGATAAGTTCTTAGCCACTGAAACCTCAGCTGTTAATTCAGCTTTTGCCATGATGCCCAGGAAAACAGGGAAATTGCCTTTAATTATCAACAAGGAATTAGGGGCTGAAATTGAACAGCTCAAGCCTGGTTTTACTTTGGAAGGCTGGACCACTGACAGATTATGCCGGCTTTGTTTACTCTTACATCTTGACCCCACAGATAAAGTAAAATATTTTAAGACCATTGAGAATTTATTCCTCGCTGCGGAGGTAAATGAACTTGTGGCACTCTATTCTTCATTGCCTTTATTTGCATGGCCAGAATTATGGTTAATGAGATGTGCTGAGGGTGTTAGGAGCAATATCGGACTCGTACTTGAGGCTATTATGTATAATAATCCTTACCCGATTAGTTACCTTGATGAAAAAGCATGGAATCAGCTGATTCTTAAAGCTTTTTTTACAGGAAAGGATTTAAATAGGATATCGGGGCTTGATGAACGTGCCAATGCTGAACTTGCCGCAACACTTGTTGATTTTGCCCATGAACGCTGGGCAGCGTTTAGAAAGATAAATCCACATCTCTGGCGATTAACAAGCAAATTTATTGACGATAACCTTTTAACTGATCTCAAAAGACTATTTGAGGAGGGGAGCCTAAGAGACAGGCAGGCTGCAGCGCTAACTGCATATCAGTCTGATTCTGATTCGGCTAAGAACTTGTTAAAGTCCTATCCCGAACTGTTAAAAGCAATCGAAAACAAAGAACTTAACTGGAGCAGTATTGCTCCTGAGGAATAAATATTTAATTAGTGTATTATGTGTTGTAGCCATTCATTTGAAGACAGAAATCCCCAGGTTGTAGCTGAAGCTATGAATTTGGATATCATCAAGGGTATGAAATTTTTCGACCCTCATGTTCATATGAGCTCCAGAACTACTGATGATTATCAGGCAATGGCAGATGCCGGAGTTGTGGCATTGATTGAGCCTGCTTTTTGGTTAGGTCAGCCCCGTACGGGAATCGATAGCTACCGTGATTATTATAGCAGCCTTGTAGGTTGGGAACGGTTTCGCTCTTCCCAATTTGGAATTAAACATTATTGTACCATCGGGTTAAATTCGCGCGAAGCAAATAATGAAAGATTGGCCGAAGAAGTAATGGAACTCCTGCCACTTTTTATCTATAAAGAAGGCGTAGTTGGGATAGGTGAAATTGGTTTTGATGATCAAACTGCGGCTGAAGATAAGTATTATCGGATGCAGCTTGAGCTTGCCAAAGAAGCGGGTCTTCCTATTCAGGTACATACCCCACATAGGGATAAGAAAAAAGGTACCCAACGAAGTATGGATATTGCCATTGAACATGGTATCGATCCTAAAATGGTTATTATTGATCATAATAATGAGGAAACTGTCAAAGAAGTTCTTGATCGCGGATTCTGGGCTGCATTTACCATTTATCCCTTTACAAAAATGGGTAATGAGCGGATGGTTGAGCTTTCAAAATTTTATGGCCCTGAGCGTATTATGATCAACTCTGCAGCAGATTGGGGCATCAGCGATCCTTTAGCTGTCCCTAAAACGGCGGCCTTGATGAAATTGAAAGGTATTAGTGATGAGGATATTAAAATGATCACCTATTCTAACGCTATTGCAGCATTTGCACAAAGCGGGCAGATCGATGAAAATGATTTTATCAGTACTCAAGCGGTTGATCAAACTGAAAAGTTTGCAGGGAACACCGTTCTTCGGGGTGGGCAGCAACCAAGAACGGATAAATCATCGAT
>JBIIWE010000130.1:0-6514 GCA_044339075.1 Daejeonella sp.
ATAATTGAGGCTGGAAGGACAAGAATGACGCCAGTTTTGCTTACAGCTACGGCAACAATGCTCGGACTTATCCCTTTGGCGGTTGGTCTGAATATGGACTTTGTGACTTTATTTAGTGATTTTGATGCTCACTTGTATTTTGGTGGTGATAATGTTGCTTTCTGGGGTCCATTATCATGGACTATGATATTTGGATTAGGATTTGCAACTTTCCTGACACTGATTTTGGTGCCATGCATGTTATTAATAGGAGATTCGAATTCTAAACGTATAAAAGCTTGGTTTAAAAAGCCCGGGGAGATAGCTTAATCTACTATTGAGAATAGTACGGGCTCTGTTTACTGGGCCCGTTTTTTATTTAGGACAAACGGTAAAACCAAAGTCAAAATTGTTTACAAATGATGAATGACAGAATCATCGGATTGAAAATATAAAATTAGATTTTATCTCAGTATAGTATTTGAAATAAGGAGTTGTTTATCTTGTCTGAATAATTTTTTATCAAAAAAAAACCATTCAGGAAATCCTGAATGGTTTTTGTTTTTTTGAATTGATTACTTAACTGCAGCAGTATCAACAGCAGATGAATCAACAGCAGAAGAATCAACTGCAGTTGTATCAACAGCCATAGAATCAACAGCAACTGAATCAGTAGCAGCTTCTTCAGTTTTGTTTGAGTTACAAGCAGCAACTGACAAAGAGATAGCTAAAGCTAAGAAACCTAATTTGAAAGAATTTTTCATCGTTTAGTGTTTAAATATATTTAAATAATTTACTCTTAATACCTCAATCTTTAAAAGGTAACCCTTAAGATTCAAAAAAAATAAAAAAATATTTTCCCTATTATTGGGTTACAATTCCGCATAAAAAGTATTAATAGTGAAAAAAGAGATAAAAAGTTCAGGTCCAGCAGATAGCGAAATTATTTTAGGGATACTGAATGACTCTAAAGAAATACTAAATCGTTTGTATGTAACGTATTTCCCGATGATTCTGCAATTTGTGTTGAATAATAACGGGAATGAAGATGATGCAAAGGATGTTTTTCAAGAGTCAGTTATTGTACTTTATAATAAAGTTAAAAGCGGAAATTTTGAGCTTAACAGTAAGCTTAAAACTTTTATTTACTCGGTTTGTAGAAGGTTATGGCTAAAGCGATTAAATGTTCAAAGCCGGACTTTAAGAAACATTGAAGATTTTTCCGAGTTTATTCTGGTAGAAGATGACCTGGAAAGACATGAAGAAAAGGATAGACAATTTGCAGTGATGGAATTGGCGCTTAAGCAGTTAGGGGAGCCATGTAAAACTATTATTGAGGATTATTATATGCAAAACAAATCTATGCAGGAGATCTGTGAGAAATTTGGATATACTAATTCCGATAATGCCAAAACTCAAAAATATAAATGCCTGCAGCGCCTGAAAAAACTTTTTTTTCAAGCCTAAATAAAAAAATGATGAAGAGCGATATAGAATTGACAAATCAAATTGATGCCTACCTGAGAGGGGAATTAACAGAATCTGAACTAATTGATTTTGAAAATAAAAGGATTGAAGATCCTGCATTCGATATTAAGGTTGTTGAACATCAGAATTTGGTTAACCATTTATCTGATTATGCTAATAGGTTGAAGTTAACTTCTGATATGAATGTTATTCATGAATCACTTGATATTTTTGCTTTAAAAAATGAAGTAGCTCCAGATGCATCTGTCGTTAAGAGATTATGGAAAAAATACAGGATCAATACCGCAATTGCCGCTTCAGTTGCGTTTATTGCTGTTAGTGGAACACTTCTTTCTACTGGATATTTCTCAAAAGCGATATCAACAAATGTTAGCCTTATGCGCAGAGAAATCAATAGTATTAAAAAATCTCAGAATGCGCTGATTAAAAATATTAACGATAAACCATCAAAAGGTCCTGTTAATCCTGGACAGTTTGGGGGTACTGGGTTTGCACTTTCCTCCAATGGTTATGTCGTAACCAATTACCATGTTGTTCAGGGTGCAGATTCTGTTTATGTACAGAATTCAAAGGGTGAAGCCTTTAAAGCTAAAATGATCTATATCGATCCTGCATATGATTTGGCTGTTTTACAGATCACAGATCCTGGCTTTAAAAATCTTGATGTTTTACCTTATACATTTAAAAAGTCAGCATCTGATGTTGGTGAAGATGTTTTTACCATAGGTTTTCCAAGAGATGATCAGGTTTATGGTAAAGGATATGTGAGTTCAAAAAATGGTTATGCTGGAGATACAGTGGCCTATCAGGTTTCAATTCCAGTAAACCCGGGTAATAGTGGTGGTCCATTGCTTGATAACCGAGGTAACGTTATTGGTATTATTAACGGAAAACAAACTATGGTAGATGGAGCTGCATTTGCCATCAAATCAACTTATATTCTAAAGTCAATTGAGGCCATTCCTCAAGATTCTCTGGATGAAAAGTTAGTTATAAGTAAACGTAATAATTTATCAGGATTAAGCAGGCAAGATCAGTTTAAGAAACTTGAACCCTTCATCTACATGGTTAAAGTTTATTAATTGAAGATTCTATACTAAGGTTTAAAGCTGTTTTTTTAAGTATTCTTCAGTTGATTACTCCAGATAATGTTTGTTGATTATAATTACATTATCTGTCAACTTCCCCAAGTACAATATCTACAGATCCAAGTATTGCTACCAGATCTGCTATCAATACTCCACGGGTAATTTCAGGCAAAACTGATAGATTATTAAAACTTGGTGCCCTGGCTTTCACTCGCTTCGGTATTTCGGTTTTACCATCACTGATAAAATAATAACCAAGCTCCCCACGGGGATTTTCTGCCCTGATATAGAAATCCTGCTCTTTGGGTATGATCTTTTTAGGGAGTTTTGCTCTGGGGTCGAATTCAGGTCCGCGTTTGAGCTCTTTTTGAAGTCGCTCAAGGCATTGCTCAATGATTCGGATAGATTCTGCAACTTCATCTGCTCTAACCTTGTAGCGGTCCCAGCAATCACCGCTCTTACCCATCTCACCTTTGCCTACCGGAATATCGAATTCCAATTCTGGATATGCGGAATACTCGTCTGTACGACGTAAATCCCATTTTAAACCTGAACCCCTTAGCATTGGTCCGGAACAACCATAATTTATTGCTACATCAAGAGGTAGTATCCCAACCCCGGCAGTTCTGGAAATAAATATCTGATTATCTGTTAATAACTGATTTAGCTCTGCTAATTTAGGCTTGAAATAGCTTACAAATTCACTGCAGCGCTCTTCAAAACCTACAGGAAGGTCATAGAATAAGCCACCAACCCAAATATAATTATAGAGCATTCTTGAACCGGAAGCCCATTCAAGCATGTTCATGATATGCTCACGATCTCTGAAACACCACAAGAAGGGTGTAAATGCACCGATATCTATACCATAGGTTCCTATGGCGATTAAATGTGAAGCTATTCTGTTAAGTTCGCAAACTAAAACACGAATGTATTCTACTCTCTTTGGGATATCTTTATCTATCCCCATCATTCGTTCAACCCCCATCACATATGCATGGTCATTGTTCATGGAAGCTAAATAATCCATTCTGTCAACAAATGGAATGATTTGCTGATAAGTAAGATTTTCACAATGCTTTTCAAAACATCTATGTAAATATCCCATATGTGGAATCACCTCCTTGACAATTTCTCCATCAGTGATTAGTTCAAGTCGTAAAACACCATGTGTTGAAGGATGTTGCGGACCCATATTGATGATCATCTCTTCTGGTTTGAGATTCTCAGTTAACTGATCATATCTGGTTTTTTTCACCTGCATGATATTATTCAATGGTCAATAGGGATTTACTCTTTTATTTTTATTCCTTTATATTCTTCTGCTGCAATATAGTCCTTCCTGAGCGGATAGCCTTCCCAGTCATCAGGAAGCAGAATTCTTCTAAGATCAGGATGCCCTTCGAATTGTATTCCTAAAAGGTCAAACGCTTCCCGCTCATGCCATTCTGCTGTTTTCCAAACATTTGAAACAGAATTAAATCTTGGCAATGTCTCCAAATTTCTGTCGTGATCAATAATTACTTTTAAAACTAATTGATGCTTGTGAGGTATGGATGCGAGGTGATAAACCACAGAGAATTTATTGTTCTCCACACCATGATCAATACCGCTTAAACAAGAAAGAAAGTCAAACCATGTGTTTTTATTATCCCTTAATTCCTCGCAAACGGGTACAATTAAATCAGGATTGATGATCAATGCTGGCTGAAGTCCGCCTGTTTGAACTTCAATGATCACATCAGAACCGAATTTTTCTGATAAAAGCCTTTTTATTTCATCAAAATTCATAATTCGTATTAGGGTGCAAGGCGAACGATTTTCCAGGTTTTTTTATCTGCTTTTTTGAATACAATTCTGTCGTGAAGGCGACTTTGGCGTCCTTGCCAGAATTCAATCACCTGTGGCTTAACAAGATATCCTCCCCAAAATGCAGGCTTAGGAATAGTTCTGCCATCATATCTTGCTTCAGCTTCCTTCCAGTTTTTCTCAATTTCATCCATTCCGTCAATCACCTGGCTTTGAGGTGAAACAATAGCACCTAGCTGGCTTTTCTTTGGTCTGCTTTGAAAGTAACGTTCAGATTCTTCCTTGGTTAATTTTTCTACAGTGCCTTCAATGCGTACTTGCCGACCTAATTCGGCCCAATGAAATACAAGAGCAACAACTGGATTTTTCGCCATTTCTTTACCTTTTGCACTTAGATAATTGGTATAAAACAGGAAACCCCTCTCTTCATATCCCTTTAATAAAACTATACGTGCAGAAGGTTTTCTATCGATGCTGGTAGTTGCAAGAGTCATTGCATTGGGTTCATAAACCCCTGCTTCCATAGCTTCCTTTAACCAAAAGCCAAACTGTTTTATAGGATCTTTAGCAACATCCTTTTCGGATAGTTTTTCAGAAATGTATTCCTTGCGGAGATTCTCTAATGTTTCTTTTTCTACTGACATATTACATATTAATTATCTGGACACTTACCTGATAAGTTTCATTATGTACAAACTTAACAATTGCGCCTTGTTATTCTATCATTTCGATAATTATTAGCCGTATATTGTATTGATTTAATTTAAAAACATTAAGCTTGCTTAAGAATTTCGAAGAGATGTCTTTTGACCGTTAAACACGCTGCAACCTGTATTTTTATTCCCGAAAATTTAAAATGATTGGCTGATGGAAGGCAATTTTAAGATCTATTCAGTATTCCTGAATGTCAATAAATTTGTTTCAGAATAGTAAATAATGAATAAATCTGTTTCTTAGAGTTATCCGATTAATTATTTTTTAAATTAACTGTTATGATAAGCCCGATTCAACCCAGAAATGGAAGCCTTCTTGTTTCTGAGCCCTTTATGATTGATCCTAATTTTAAAAGATCCGTTGTGTTACTTACTGAATTTGAAATACAAGGTGCTATTGGTTTTGTTTTAAACCAAAAAAGTAATTTATTGCTTAGTGATCTCATTTCTGATCTAAAATCTGCCGATTTTCCCATATTTATTGGAGGACCTGTTGAAAATGACAGCCTGCACTTTCTTCATAGGTGCTATGATAAAATAAAAAGTGGCACACAGATTAGAGAGGGGCTATTTTGGGGTGGTAATTTTGAAGCCTTAAAAATTCTTCTTCAAAATAATATGCTTAATCATGATGAAATTAAATTTTTTATCGGGTATTCTGGTTGGGAAGCTGGGCAGCTTGAAAATGAAATGAAGGAAAATTCCTGGATGGTTGCAGATAAATTCGATTCTGAAGTAGTATTCGTTGATGATGAAGAGAACTTATGGCGTGAGGTAATTATCGGACTCGGGCCTAAATATGCTCACATTGCAAATTTCCCTGAAAATCCAAGGTGGAATTAGAGGTTAATTGGTCTGCCTTAACTCCGATGAAGGCCTGGCGAGTAAGGAATGATCAATAAAATTCTTGCATTTAGTATGATTTATCAAATTCTATCATTGCTGTCCGGTTAAATTAAGGAATAGCAAGAAATCTTCATTTACGCAATAAATGGGGTTTATTATTTAAAATTCGAAAAGCAAGCCCCCTTGTAACCTTGCCACCCTCTATCGCCGGGTGGGCTCGGAGTTATTCACAGATTTTTTTATTGTTTTTTAAAGGTGTTCATGCTTTCGCCGCTAAATGGCGGCTCAGGTTTGAAGGCAAAAAGTAACCAATCCCGATGGCAATCGGGACTTCAATCCCAAGGTGCCCTTTGCCACAAGAACACCACACATCAAAAAACAGGGATCGCTGCTTTTGGGGGATACCAAAATATGAAAGCCGTCCAAATATGATCCCAAAATCTAATGCTCGGAGGTGCTATATGTATGAACTGCATCTGTTTTTTGATTTTTCCGGCACTCTGTCCCGGTTTTACACCGGGAGAATCGTCCTTAGGTTCCGTTTATCTGATATGAATGGTAGCTGAGGGCAGTGCTATGGGTAACAACCGT
>JBIIWE010000131.1:0-6506 GCA_044339075.1 Daejeonella sp.
ATCGTTGTATAGATTTTGCAGCGCGACGGTCGTCAACATCGCATAAAAATCCGATATCAGCTTTGCCACCACTCACAAAACCAGTTAGATCACTTTCACCCTTTCCACCTGCACCAACACCGGCAACGATCAGGCGATCACTGGGTGCAATAAATCCTTTGCCTCCCAACACATGGCGTGGCACGATCATAAAACCGGCAGCTGCAATTGAGGCTGTTTTAACAAAATCTCTTCTTGAATTAATTTTTACCTTCATATATGTTTTTCTTTGAATATAAACTATTAGATTTTAAGCATTTGCCCACGCACGATCACCTTTTTTATAAGGCACATCACCATCAAAGCTTCCCGGAGTTTCCACATAACGAAGAGCTTTTGTAGATCCTATTTCTGAAGTAAAGAATCCCAGAAGTGTAAGCTCCTTCATCATTCTGAAATAATGAGGCGGATCCTCTGCTTTCTTAGTATCCATATAGGCCTTTTGTTGAGTATCAAGTGCTGTAAGGATGCTTGTTCGCTCCTGTGCACTACTATCCATAAAAGTTTTACCGGTTTTAGTTTTACAATCCCTATCCAAGGATTTAATCCCCTCTAAAAAGATCTCCTGATGCTCCTTGGTATAGCAATCCTTGACCATGATATCCATAAATTGACCAACTTTTGCTTCTTTAGCGCCAGGAGTACTTGTTTGAGGTAAAATGGTTTCGCTTATCTCATTGAGCAGGTCGACAGTCTTTTGATCAAAAAATAATGGTTTCTGTTCCGGACTTGATTGACATCCATACTCAAGAAAAATACTTGACCCTATAATTGTACCACCCAGGATCCAGCTAACCTGTGATATTGCTTCTCTTCTATTCATAAAATCCTGAATTAAATATTTCCTTTTTTCAACTCGGTAAAGGCATGATCCACAGCACGCGCAGTCATTGCCATATAGGTCAATGATGGATTTTGACAAGCTGCCGAAGTCATTGCTGATCCGTCTGTAACATATACATTGGTAGCATCCCAAACCTGATTATACTTGTTAAGCACAGATGATTTTGGATCCAGACCCATACGTGCTGTACCCATTTCATGAATTCCCATACCAAGTGTATAACCAGTATCGAATGTTTTTACATCCTTTAAGCCAGCCATTTCAAGCATTTCTTGTCCGTCTGCCATCATGTCCTTCCTCATATTGATTTCATTCTGTTTGATCTCCGCATCAATTGAAAGGATATTTAGCCCCCATTTATCTTTCTTAGTTTTATCGAGCGTAACTTTATTTTCGTGGTAAGGAAGAGTTTCACCAAAAGCGGTAATTCCCATTGTCCAGCCTCCCGGTTCGCACAAGGCATCCTTAAAGTCGCCACCAATACTTAATTCTGCAACATTACGGCCCCAGCCCTCTCTGCTTGCTCCGCCCTGATACCCAAACCCACGAAGATAATCGCGTTTTTCATTGCCTAGGTTTCTGAAACGGGGTATATAAATACCATTCGGCCTACGACCGAAAACATATTTATCATCAAACCCTTCCATCCTTCCAGATGCACCTAATCTAAAGTGATGATCCATGAGGTTATGACCTAATTCACCACTGCTACTCCCTAGTCCACCCTCCCAAACATCAGTCGCTGAGTTCATCAAAACCCATGTTGAGTTTAAAGTAGATGCATTTAGGAAAATAACTTTAGCAAAATATTCATAAGTTTGATTGGTTTCTGCATCCAGAACCTCTACTCCTGTAGCCTTTTTAGTATCCTTGTCGTAAAGAATCTTTGTTACAATTGAAAAAGGACGAAGTGTTAAATTTCCAGTTGCAACAGCTGCCGGAAGCGTTGAAGACTGAGTACTGAAATATCCTCCAAAAGGGCATCCCAGCCAGCATTTATTACGATACTGACAATTTGTTCGGCCAGGAATAGCTTTGGTAAGATTCGCTACCCGTCCGATGAGCATATGTCTGCTTTCTTTATAATGATCTTTGATACGAGCAGCAACTGTTTTTTCAACTACGTTCATTTCCATAGGCGGAAGAAAATCACCGTCAGGCAATTGAGGCAGTCCGTTTCTAGATCCACTTATCCCCGCAAATCGCTCTACATGACCATACCATTTTTCAAGATCCTTATACCTTATTGGCCAGTCAACAGCTATTCCATCTTTAGCATTTGCCTCGAAATCCATTTCACTTAACCGATAACTCTGACGCCCCCACATCAAGGAACGCCCACCAACATGGTAACCTCTATACCAATCAAAACGCTTGACCTCTGAATAGGGGCTATCTTTCTCATTAGCCCAAAAATCAAGATTTTTTTCATTTAGAGGGTAGTCTCTCTTTAGAACTGGGTAATTTTCAATCATCTCCTGCGTACGACCGCCTCGGTGAGGAAGCTCCCATGGATTTTTTGTAGCATTTACATAATCCTTAACATGCTCAATGTTTCTTCCACGTTCAAGCATAATTGTTTTCAGTCCCTTTTCAGTTAACTCTTTAGCAGCCCAACCACCGCTTATTCCTGAACCGATGACTATTGCATCATAGATATTATCAGCCATATATTTTATTTTATTCTCTATTCATTCTTACATCTTAAACATCACAGATCCGTACAGCTGCCCTGAGCGAACCCGCTTTATCAGCATGCCGCGGAATAAACTCCTGAGCTACAAAACCATTAAAACCCGTTGATTGAATAGCTTTCATGATTGCCGGATAATTTAATTCCTGCGTATCATCAATCTCATTCCTGCCGGGCACTCCTGCTGTATGATAGTGAGCAATATAATAATGATTTTCCTTGATCGTCCTGATCACATCGCCCTCATCTATCTGCATGTGATAAATATCGTACAATAGTTTGAAATTATCCGATCCAATCATTTTTGCTAGTTTCACACCCCAGTCAGTTTTATCACACTGATAATCCTTATGATCGATCTTGCTATTCAACAACTCCATTACCAGGGTAACCTGATGCTCTTCGGCTAGCGGTATAAGCTGCTTTAGGCCTTCAGAACAATTATTCATGCCTGTTTCATCATCCAGACCATTTCTGTTTCCGCTAAAGCAAATCAAATTCTTATATCCAGCTTTTGCAACCAAAGGAATCATTGCCCTGTAATTCTTTAAAAGTGTTGAATGATACTTTTTATTGTTCCATCCCTCTTCAAGACTAATTTCAGCTCCATTACACATGGTAGACTGCAAACCAAACTTTTTTAATACAGGCCAGTCTGATGGTCCAACTAGGTCTATTCCCTGAAGACCAATTTCCTTAGCCAATTTACATAACTCAATAATAGTCAAGGAATTAAAGCACCATCGACAAACAGAATGATTGATGTTTCCTTTTAAGGCTTGGAAGTTATTATTCATTTTGAAAGAAGAAAGCGAACCTGCTGTTCCCATTATTGCAGTTCCGGTTAGAATATTTTTCAAAGCTTGTCTGCGATTTCTATTAAAATTTATCATAGTTGTTATTCAGAGATCTCCTCTATCCGCCTCTGTGTATCTTCTTTGCCTTAAATAAAGTTAATTAAAAATAGAACTACTGCTTCTATTCCAATAGCAAGCATCCATAATTTTCTTCAGGTATAACTAGAATCACATTTCTTTAATTTATTGTTTTATATATAATAAGGAAAACAGTAATAAAAATCTTTAGAATTAAAAAAACAGGTTGATTTTCCATGAATTCAAAGCCTTTCATCGAATAGACCATCCAAAAAAACAAGCCATATTGTCCAATTTAAATCGGGCAAATTCTATTAGTTTGTTTAAAATAAATGTATATTTTTATTTTTAATATTCATACTCATTTAAATTTCATTAATGAATATTTATCGGGTGAAAAAACATCATGATAAAGACTATGGCAGCGTTATTTTATATGGATGAAACTGGCCTGATTAACATAAATATTAAGTGGAATAAATCCAAAAACGAAAAACAAAAGACAATCAATCATAAAAATGATAAACAAAACAAAACTAATACCGGCAGTAATCATCTTACTTTCCTTATTTGCTTTCAACAACTGGAAACAAACTGTTAAGCCCAGGATACTTGTTTTCAGCAAAACAGCAGGATTTCGTCATGAATCGATCAATACCGGAAAACTCGCAATCCTTAAACTAGGTAAAGAAAATGGAATACTGGTTGATACCACTGAGAATGAAAATTATTTCAATGAAGATTCACTTAAAAATTATTCAGCTGTAATTTTCCTAAACACCACCGGCAATGTATTAAATAGTCCGCAGCAGATTAGTTTTGAGCGATTTATTCAGGCAGGAGGCGGTTATGCAGGAATTCATGCTGCTGCGGACACCGAATACGACTGGCCATGGTATGGTAAATTAGCAGGTGGATATTTTCTGAGTCACCCGAAAATTCAGGAAGCAACATTAAATGTGCTTGACAAAACCCATATTTCTTCAAAGCACCTTCCTGAAAAATGGATTCGTAAAGATGAATGGTATAATTATAAAGAATTAAACACGAATGTAAAAGTACTTCTTGCTCTGGACGAGAAAAGTTACCAGGGTGGAAAAAATGGCGAAAATCATCCGATATCCTGGTTTCATGAATTTGATGGCGGCAGAGCATTTTATACAGGATTAGGGCATACCAATGAATCTTATGCTGATCCTCTATATCTGAAGCATATTCTGGGTGGAATCAAATATGCGATCGGGAATAATACTAAACTGAATTTTTCAAAAGCTACAACACCAAAAGTACCGGAAGAGAATCGCCTAGTTAAAACTGTTCTTACTGTTGGAACTTTGTTTGAACCAACAGAAATGACCATTCTTCCTAATCTGGATATTCTTCTAGTTCAAAGGAGAGGTGAAATAATGCTCTATAAAGCCAGCACAAAAAGTATTAGTGAGGCTGGAGTATTAAAAACCTATTATCAAACTTCAGTTAAGGGCGCAAATGCTGAAGAAGGAGTTTTGGGTATTGCAGCAGATCCTAATTTCAAGAAAAATAATTATGTATACATTTTTTATAGTCCGATGGAAGGACCCTCAGTAAACCGCCTTTCACGATTCAAGTTCATAAATGATAAGGTTGATATTTCCTCAGAAAAAGTCATTTTAGATGTAGCCTCTCAACGAGAAATATGTTGTCATACTGGTGGGTCCATTGCCTTCGGCCCTGATGGATTATTGTATGTTTCTTCAGGAGATAATACTACACCATTTAATGTTCCGAATCAGCAATTTGTAAATAAAGGTTATGGTCCAATGGACAACAGACCGGGACTTGAGCAATATGATGCTGGCAGATCATCGGGTAATACCAACGACCTTCGTGGAAAGATCATGAGGATCAGGGTAATGGATGATGGCAGCTACGAAATACCTCAAGGTAATTTATTCCCGCCCAATACACCTGGTACAAGACCTGAAATCTATGTAATGGGAAACCGTAATCCATATCGTATATCCATTGATAGTAAAACAGGCTTTCTTTACTGGGGAGAGGTTGGACCCGATGCAGGTGCTGATAGTCCGGAACGCGGAACAAGAGGCTATGATGAGTTGAACCAGGCTAGAAATGCTGGTTTCTTTGGCTGGCCATATTTTGTCGGCAAAAACTATCCATACAGAGAATATGATTATAAAACCGGAACATCAGGTATAACCTTCGACCCGCTTAAACCTGTTAATAATTCTCCGAACAATACAGGTTTAAAAAACCTTCCAGCAGTACAGCCGGCATTTATTTGGTATCCATATGCCATTTCAAAAGAATTCCCAAAACTTGGGACTGGGGGTAGAACTGCAATGGCAGGGCCGGTATATCATAATGAACAATATCCTGTAGAAACCAGATATCCTGATTATTACAATAATAAACTGTTTTTTTACGAGTGGATCAGAAATTGGATTAAACCTATTACCATGAAAGCAAATGGCGATTATGACAGCATGGAAGATTTCATGCCTTCTACATCTTTTGCAGCTCCGGTTGATATGGAGATTGGCCCTGATGGCCGAATCTATATATTGGAATATGGTAAAGGATGGTTCGCTAAAAATTCGGATGCTGGAATTTCCAGGATAGATTACATTGCCGGTAACCGACCTCCAAAAATCAATAAGCTGATTATTAAAAACACCAGCGGTTTGCTACCTTATAAACTTCTGGCTAAAGTTGACGCAGTGGATCCGGATGGAGATGAATTAAGTTACGTTTGGGATCTGGGCAATGGAATTAAGAAAACTACTAAACTACCATCCATTGAATATACTTATACAAAAGCTGGTGAATATCCTGTTAGCGTTAAGTTGACTGATAAACAAATGGCAAGTTCAAATAGCAGTTCAATTGAAGTTACAGCAGGTAATGCAGGACCTAAAGTAGATATCCTCTTGAAAGGAAATCGTAGCTTTTACTTTACAGGAAGGCCAGTTGATTATCAGGTAATGGTGAGTGACCAAGGTGCTGTAGTTAATAAAAGCACTGTTTATATAGCAAATAATTATATTAAAGGCAC
>JBIIWE010000132.1:0-6502 GCA_044339075.1 Daejeonella sp.
ATATTTGAGTTAAACCGGGGAAGATTTAATCACAAATTGAATAGATTTTATCAGGGAAACTATTTTGGGGCACTACCGGACTGGCTGTTGCGGCATGGAGAATAAGTTCGGATAAGCACGTTTACAAATCGTGATATCTCCATATAATCAATCTATAATATTGCTTTTGATATTAAATTGATTGTTTTGATGGGGTCAAAAGATCGGGGTCTCCCCAGGATTCGAAATCTGTTAACTTAAAGTTCTTAACTCTAAGGTTATTATTTAATATTACCAATCCACACCATTAGAGTGTCACAGATCAGCTAAAGCAAACTGGAATCTGGTCCTTTCTATTCTGTTCCTGAGCTTAAAAATAGTCTTTTATACTAAAAGCCTGCTGAACCTTTACAGCCTATAACTGTCTGAATATCTTATCTAATTTTCGATAACGATTTCGATAACGTTCTCGCTCTTTTATTACTTCAATTATGATTTTAGGTATCATTTATACCTATTTTGGTTAAATAAAGAATTTATAATTATGTGAATATAAATCTTTAAAAGACCTTAAAAATCTTTTGAAATTAAACTTTAATGAACAATAATCTAACCTAAAAAAGCACGAGAAATGAAAAGTAAAAAACTTAAATGGATTATCTGGCCCTTTCTGGCTATTGTGATTCTCCTCATGAATTTTCTAAATCCAGCCCAACTACAGGCACAAAATTTAAGAGAAATTAAGGGAACTGTCATAGATAACAATACAGGTACAAGTCTGCCAGGTGTAAGTGTAATTATAAAAGGAACTAATAAGGGGGTTTCAACTGGCCTTAACGGAGAATTCACTATTAGTGCAAAGCAGGGGGACGTTTTACTAGTTTCCTTTATTAGTTTTGAGAAACAAGAAATAATCGTAAGTGATCAAAATGTTCTAAAAATATTATTAAAGGAAAGCACATCCGAAATGGATGAAGTAGTTGTTATAGGTTACGGAACTCAACGTAAAGCAACCTTAACAGGTTCAGTCGCGAGTATTTCAAATAAGGAACTTAAGAAGAGTCCTAATACGAACTTAAGCAATTCCCTTGCAGGATTACTTCCCGGAGTTATTACCGCGAATAGGTCAGGTGAACCTGGTAGAGATAATTCAACTATCCTCATTCGGGGAAGAAGTACTACAGGAAACTCCAGTCCGCTAGTTGTTGTTGATGGCGTTCAGGGGGTTAGCGGATGGGAACGAATTAATCCAAATGATATTGAATCAATATCTGTGTTAAAAGATGCTTCCGCAGCTATTTACGGTGCTCAAGCTGCAAATGGTGTAATTCTTATAACTACAAAAAGAGGTGTTGCCGGAAAACCTTCTATAAGTTATTCATTTAATCAGGGCTTGAGTCAACCAACTAGGGTTCCAAAAGTGGCTAGCTCAGCTGTTTTTGGGGAGTTTGTAAATGAACTTCTTGCTAACGATAAGCAGCCTGCACGCTGGACTGACGCAGAATTGCAAAAATTCAGGGATGGAAGTGATCCTATAAATTACCCAAGTGTAAACTGGTATGATGAAATATTAGAAAAGAACACCTTGCAGAGCCAGCATAATCTTGCCGTAAGGGGTGGAAGTGACAATGTGAAATATTCAATTTCGGGATCGGCATCTAATCAAAATGGAATTTTCAAAAAAGGAACTACTAACTTCAAAGCATACGGTCTAAGATCAAATATCGATGCTAACATTAATAAATATATAAAGGTTGGCTTAGATGTAAATGCAGGGATTGATGATGGTAACTATCCAACCTCATCAACGGGAACAACTTTTGGGCGTATGTTGGTTGTGCCATGGATACCCGTCTACTGGTCTAATGGTTTTCCATCCGCAGGAATTGAAAGAGGCGATAATCCAGCTGTTATGGTTACTGATGCTACAGGTAATAATAGTGAGGTTATGCAGCGATTTCAGACCAAAGCTTCATTTGATATAGTTGTGCCATTTATTAAGGGATTAGGAGTTGATGGCTATATGGTTTATACAAATAACCAGGGTGTAAATAAATTGTTCCAGAAGCCCTGGACAGTTTATGATTATAATAAAAGTAACAATACTTATATACCAATTGGCGGTGGTGGAATTTTGCAGCCTCAGTTAACAGAAAGTTACAATAGGGGTAAAAGCTCGCTTCTCAATTTCCGGATCAAGTATGAGAAATTAATTAATAAGCACAGAATAAATACATTTATTGCTGCAGAGCAGGAGGAAGGTTATAATAACAGTTTTTCGGCCTTCAGAAGAAACTTTTTATCCTCCCAAATCGACCAGTTATTTGCCGGTAGTCTTGCGGGGCAAGAAGCTAGCGGAACAGCATCAGAAGGTGGTAGACAGAATGTTTTTGGGCGCTTTGGGTATGGGTTTAAGGATAAATACCTAGTTGATTTCAATTTCAGGTATGATGGTTCTGCAAATTTTCCAAAAGGTAATAGGTATGGCTTCTTCCCAGGAGTTTCAGCTGCTTGGAGGATTTCAGAAGAAAAATTCATAAAAGATCGGTTTAGCTTTATTGATGATCTGAAGTTAAGAGCATCAACAGGTAAAATAGGAAATGACAGAGTTCCGGCTTTCCAGTACATTCAAAATTATAATTTAGGAAATCAGGGATTTAATTTTGGTCAGACCCCAACCCAATCACTTGGAACTGTTATGGGTGTCACACCAAATCCAAACATTACATGGGAAGTACTACAAACATCGAATGTTGCTATGGATGCTATGTTTTGGAATGGGTTATTTGGTTTTACTATAGATTTTTTCAAACAAAAAAGATCTAATATTCTAGCAACCAGAGATCTTGCCGTTCCTTCTTATACTGGCTTGATTTTACCTAATGAAAATATTGGTATTGTAGAAAACAAGGGTTTTGAAATAGACTTATCGCATAGAAAAACTATAAAAAGTGGATTTTCTTATAGGGTAGGTGGAAACTTGGCTTATGTAAAAAACAATGTAATTTTTATGGCTGATGCAGCAAATGTACCAGAATGGCAAAAAGTTCAGGGTAAATCTATTGGTACTTCAAATTATTATAATGCTTTAGGTATAATCAGAACCCAGGCCGAACTGGATGCAATTCCAAAAGTACTGGGAACAAAAGTCGGTGATTTAAAATATGAAGATGTAAATAAGGATGGTAAAATTACCAGTTCTGATATGATCAGAATGAACAAAAATACTATTCCTAGAATGACTTTTGGCTTTAACTTTTCTGTAGACTACAAGAATTTTTCTTTGTTTGCAAATTTTGCAGGACAATCAAGAGCATGGCAGTATTATCATGAAAATGGAAGACTGGCGGTAAATGCCCGTGAGGAATTGCTTTTGAACCGCTACAGGCCAGGAAGTATGGATTCAAGATATCCAATTTTACCTTTATTGGATACCCGCACAGATGTAAGCGGTCTTCCTTCTTCTTTTTGGTTGAGAGATGCTACATTCCTGAGATTAAAAACTATGGAAATTGGTTACTCTTTGCCTTCAAACTTATTGTCCAGGCTTAAAATTGCTGATATGAGGGTTTATCTGAATGGAAATAATATTCTCACATTCGATAAGATGAAAATTTATGATCCTGAAGGCGATAATGAACGGGGTAATTTTTATCCTCAAAGTAAAATCTATAACATGGGATTATCACTCACTTTTTAAATTAAAAAATTATGAAGCGCAAAAACTATCTTTTATATAAAATCGCAAAGTCTGTATTTAATTGCAAGTCCGTACTTATTTGTTTTATAGTACTCCTTGGCTCCTGTAGTAAGGACCCTCTTGATAAATCTCCCTTAAGTTCCTTTACAGAGGAAGTGGTGTGGAAAGATGAAAACCTAGTAGAAACTTTCGTTAATAATACATATCGAATACTTCCAAGTGGGTTTTATTATTCAATGACAAACTCCCTCTCTACCCTTACGGATGAGAATAATGCCCGGGCAAATGCTGTAGCTATATCAATAAATGCAGGGAATATTACACCGGATATTTTAGGGGCCCTTGATTACTGGAATGATCCTCAGAGGGGCTATTACAAGGTAATAACCAAGACGAATATCTTTTTTAGTAAAATTAATGAATCTCCTATCAGTGCAGCAGCAAAATCTAGAATGATAGGGGAAATGAAGTTTCTAAGAGCTTATTCATATTTCAGGCTAATTAGCTTTTTTGGAGGAGTACCTTTGATTATAAAACCATTTGGTTTGAATGACGATTTTCTGGTACCAAGAAATACCTATTCTGAGTGTATGACTTTTGCAATAAAAGAGTTAGATGAGGCAGCAAATCTGTTGCCATTGACTTATCCAGTAGCACAAAAAGGTAGGATAACAAAAGGAGCAGCACTTGCGATGAAAGCCAGAGCTTTACTCTATGCAGCCAGCCCACTGAATAATTCCACAAATGATGTGGCGAAATGGCAACTTGCAGCAGATGCTTCTAAAGCTGTAATTGATTTGAAGCAATATGCCTTGTATCCTGATTATAAGTCTTTATTTCTTGCATCAACAATATATAATTCTGAAATTATTTGGAACAGACCTTATAATTTAACTATCGATCCGGAAAATACATTTGTTGAATTAAGTCAATATCCGAATGGTTATGGTGGTTTTGCACAGGTTCATCCATTACAAAACATAATAGATGATTTCGAAACATTAAACGGGAAACTTCCTAAGGATGATCCTACTTATAACCCTCAAAGTCCTTATGTAAACCGGGACCCTCGTTTCTACTCTATAATTCTTTATGACGGCGCGCCTTTCAAACATCGTACAGTTGAGACTTTTCTTCCTGGTGGACAGGATTCTAATGAAGGTTCATCGCAGCCCTGGAATTCAACCCAAACAGGTTATTATTTAAGAAAATTTCTTGATGAAAGTATTACCAATCCAGGTGGAGTAAATATTGGGAGCACTCCATGGACATTTGTTCGTTATGCTGAAATATTGCTTAATTATGCTGAAGCCATGTATAATCTGGGCAATGAAACTGTCGCCAGAGAGTATTTAAATATGATAAGAACCAGGCCTAGCGTTAAAATGCCCCTTGTAACTGAAAGCGGTACTGCCTTGTTAGCCAGGATTCAACAAGAGCGGAGAATTGAATTGTCTTTTGAGGAGCATCGCTGGTTTGATGTTCGTCGCTGGAAAATTGCTCCTAAGGTTCTTAATGTTCCGGCCAGGAGAATGGCTGTCACCAAAAATAGTACTACTGGATTAAAGTCATATTCTATAATAGATTTTCATCAACGTGCCTTTTTTGATAGAAATTATCTGGTTCCCATACCTTCATATGAGATTCAGAAAAACCCGAAATTGGTTCAAAATCCGGGATACAACTAGTTAATTTATCAGGGCATTAGAAGAGATTATTTCACTAATGCCCTGATAATTTTAATAATTTCCCTATCTTTTGATAGATTAAAAATTTATTGCTCTATTCATCGATCAAGCATCCGGTTAATGTTAGGCAATGTAGATTTGCATTTTTCTATTAAATAATTCTAATAACACCCCTGAATGAATAGACTTAAAACATTTTGCATCCTTTTTTTACTTATGCATATCTGCTTTTTAGCAGAAAGTGCAGGGCGGGAGGAATATATTGAAAGTCATATTTCAAATTCAGATAGTCTACCCTCAGTTTTGACTAAAAACCATGCAGATCTGCTTGAAAGTAGGTTAAGGGGACAGGCAATTTTACAATTTGGGAAACATCAGTTACCTGATAATTTAAAAGAATGGGAGGTATATCGTTCTCAGCTCCGAAGTAAGATAATACAGAAAACCGGACTTATTGTAAACCATGATCTTCCTTTGGATATAAAGGAAACGGGTTCAATTCAAATGAAAGGATATCAGATCAAGAATATTGCCTTTCAAACACGTCCAGGAGTATATGCCACTGCAAATTTATATGTTCCAGAAGGCAAAGGTCCCTTTCCTGCTGTAATTGTTATGCATGGTCACTGGCCTGGAGGCCGTTTATATCAATCGTTTCAAGCCATTGGTCAAAGCCTGGCACTCAATGGTTATGTATGTCTTAATATAGATGCCTGGGGAACTGGAGAAAGAACCCCAGTTCATGGCAAAGATGAATATCATGGAGCCAACCTGGGAGCTTCTCTAATGAATATTGGTGAGACTCTGGCAGGGGTTCAGATCTCTGATAATATGCGTGGAGTTGATTTGCTTAGCTCTCTTCCCTACGTTGACCCTAAAAACATCGGTGCAACAGGAGCAAGTGGTGGGGGTAACCAAACTATGTGGTTGGCAGCTATAGACGAGCGCATTAAAGCGGCTTTGCCGGTGGTTAGTGTGGGAACGTTTGAGTCGTGTGTGATGCGGTCTAATTGCATTTGCGAGCTGTTGCCAGATGGCTTGACCTTTACGGAAGAAGCAGGAGTTCTTGGCCTTGTTGCTCCGCGCGCTTTAAAGATGGCCAACATTATTGTAGACAACCCAACCTTTCTATCAT
>JBIIWE010000133.1:0-6497 GCA_044339075.1 Daejeonella sp.
GAAGCCAAAAAATCTGAAGTTATGGGATTATCGATATTTACAAGTACACGGTTCAGCGATTCTTCAGTCTTTTGCAGGGCTTCTAGGTGACGGATATTGGAAACTAAAACATCATCTGTATTGATGGAATGAAGATTTACTTTTCGCAGAATCTCAGATTTGAGTTCTTCGATGCCGGTTTTGTTTTTGGCAGAAATGTAGAGAATGTTATCTGTTGTCTGTTGTCTGTTATCTGTTGTCTGTTGTCTGTTATCTGTTGTCTGAGTTCTGTTGTCTGTTGTCTGTTGTCTGTTGTCTGTTGTCTGAGTTCTGTTGTCTGTTGTCTGTTGTCTGTTGTCTGAGTTCTGATAACTGATAACTGACAACTGACAACTCCCCTTCAAATTCAGCAGAAACCAGATCCTTCTTATTCACCACAATCAGGAAAGGAATATCCAGCTCCTTCAAATAAGTTATCTGCTCCACAATTTCCTTCACATCCTGCTCAGGATCAACAAGATAAATAATCAGTTTCGCCTGTTTGATCTTTTCATGGGTGCGCTCCACTCCTTTTGCCTCAATACTATCTACAGTTTCACGGATACCGGCAGTATCAATAAAACGGAAACGGAGCCCGCCGATGATCATTTCATCTTCTACCGTATCACGCGTAGTTCCTGCTATCTCAGAAACAATGGCACGTTCTTCATTTAGTAGAGCATTCAACAGGGTTGATTTGCCCACATTGGGCTTACCGGCAATAACTACTGGAACCCCATTCTTCATCACATTACCCTGTTCAAATGATTGAATCAGTCGGTGTAATATGCGGTTGATCTGGAAAATCAGTCCTTTAAGATCATCCCGATTAGCAAATTCAACATCTTCCTCACCGAAATCAAGTTCCAGCTCGATCATGGCTGCAAAATGGATCAGCTGATCACGTAAGAGCTGCAGTTCTCCTGAAAAACCTCCGCGCATCTGCTGCATCGCCACTTGGTGGGAAGCCTGTGAATTGGAAGCGATCAGATCGGCCACGGCCTCGGCCTGTGAAAGATCGAGCTGACCGTTTAGAAAAGCTCTAAGGGTAAACTCACCCGGATTAGCCGGACGAGCACCTTTACGGATCAGCAGTTTGATGATACTTTCTATAATATATGCGGATCCATGTGTGGAGATCTCCACTACGTTTTCGCGGGTATAGGATTTAGGCGTAATAAATAAGGAAACCAAAACCTCATCGATGATCTGATTACCATCCCTGATGGTCCCAAAATGAATGGTATGGGTATGCTGAATACTAAGGTCTTTGCCTCCAAAAACCTCGTTCACCAAAGCAATGGCATTGGGTCCGGAGAGTCGAATTACACCGATTGCTCCAATTCCTGAGGGAGTGGCAAGGGCAATAATCGTATCAGAATTATAGACAGACTTTTCAGGCATGAGATTCAGGTCTTATACTTTGCAAATGTCGTCATTATTCACGCATGATAAAAGAGATTTCACTATCTTGCTCTTAGAAACTGAAACAATATTTCAACCATTATTAATTAAAAATCTAACATATCAATGAAAAGAAATGCAACAGCCGTTTGGCTTGGAAGTGGTAAAACAGGGAAAGGTGTACTTAGCGCACAAAGCGGAATTCTGAGCAATGTTCAGTATTCATATACATCAAGATTCGAAGAAGGAATCGGAACAAATCCGGAAGAACTGGTTGCTGCCGCACATGCCGGATGCTTTTCAATGAAACTATCTTTCATCCTGGATGCAGCAGGTTTTACTGCTGATGAACTGACTACTCAATGTGTTATTACTTTAGAAAACGGTGCGATCACTTCTTCGCATCTGACTTTAAATGCAAAAGTACCTGGTATTAGTCAGCAGAAATTTGATGAATCAGTAGCAGATGCTAAAGAAAACTGTCCCATCTCAAAATTATTGAATACTGATATTAGTATGGAAGCTAAATTAATTTAGTTATCAGTAGTCTGTTACCTGTTGTCAGACTGCAGGAGTAAAATAGATGGATTAATGCATGGCTTAATTCATTGAAATTTGCCTGTAGATTTGTAAATAATCCCATTATCAATAGCAAAAAATGAAAAAATACATTCTTTCCATAGCTGCAATTCTGATTTCTATAGGAATTGCATCTGCACAAGACCAGAAACAAATAGAATCAAGCTTTGACAGTTTTATCAGCAGTGAAAATATCGGTAAAACCATCAAAGAGCTTACTCTGAAACCTCATTATTTGGGCTCTCCGGCAAGTAAGGAAGTCGCAGAAAATCTAATGGCAAAGTTCAAAAGCTATGGTTGGGAAGCTGAACTGGCAGTCTATAATGTTCTTTTTCCAACTCCCAAAGTGCGCCTTCTTGAGATGACTGCCCCAACAAAATTCAAAGCTTTACTGAAAGAACCTGCCTACAAAGAAGATGCAACATCCGGTCACCCGGATCAGCTTCCAACCTATAATGCATGGAGTGCCGATGGGGATGTGAGTGCAGAACTGGTTTTTGTAAACTTCGGTCTTCCTGAAGATTATGAAACGCTTGAAAAGTTAGGAATTGATGTCAAAGGAAAGATCGTGATTGCGAGATATGGAAGATCATGGCGCGGAATTAAACCAAAAGTAGCACAGGAGCATGGGGCAATAGGTTGTATCATCTATTCCGATCCGATGGAGGATGGTTATTTTCAGGGTGATGTATATCCCAAAGGAAGTTTTAAAAATGAACACGGTGTTCAACGTGGATCAATCATGGATATGGTTATTTATCCGGGCGATCCTTTAACTCCATTTATCGGCGCAACTGAAAATGCAAAGCGTTTAAAAAAGGAAGATGCAGAAAACCTGTTGAAAATTCCGGTTTTACCAATCAGTTATCATGATGCCCAGCCACTGCTTCAGGCATTGGGCGGACCGGTAGCACCACCGGACTGGCGGGGAGCATTACCATTCACTTACCATATCGGCCCCGGAAAAACCTCCGTCAGACTGAAAGTAGAATTCGACTGGAAAATGGTGCCTGCTTATAACGTTATCGCCAGAATCAAAGGCGCTGTTTATCCTGATCAGTGGGTGATTCGTGGAAATCACCATGATGGATGGAATACCGGCGCAAATGATCCGATAAGTGGCATCGCAGCGATGATGGAGGAAGCAAAGGCGATCGGCGAATTAGTTAAAAACGGATACAAACCAAAACGCACCCTGGTTTATTGCGCATGGGATGCCGAAGAACCCGGACTGATTGGATCGACCGAATGGGTGGAAGATCATGCTGCTGAGTTAAAGCAAAAAGCGGTAGTTTATATCAATTCTGATGGAAATGGCAGGGGCTTCCTGTCGGCTGCAGGCTCTCATGGATTGGAATCTATGATTGATGGAATCGCAAAGGATGTTACTGATCCTCAGACCAATGTGAGTGTTTTTGAGCGTTTAAAAGCCAGGGATATTGTTAATTCCGCATCTGATAAATCCAGAAAGGATAATATGGCTAAAAAATCAATGAGCATCGGAGCCCTGGGCTCTGGGTCTGATTATTCTGCATTCCTGCAACATGCCGGGATCCCTTCACTGAACATTTATTATGGTGGTGAGAATGCCGGAGGTGAATACCATACGGCTTATGACTCTTATGATTATTACAGTAGGTTTGGTGATCCGGGCTTCAGCTATGGTCGCGCACTTTCTCAAACCATTGGCCGTGCCGTACTTAGAATGGCAAATGCCGATACGCTTCCATTTGAATTTAAAAACCTGCATAAAACGATATCAACTTATGTGACTGAAATGATCAGCCTGACTGATCAGATGAGAGAATCAACTGCAGTATATAACCAGGTAATTTCAGGGAATAATCATCAGCTTGCTGCTGATCCGGCAAAACCAGAAAAGCTACCTATTCCTAAAGCAGAAGTGCCTTATATTGATTTCTCTGCTCTTCAAAATTCACTGGTCAACTTAGAGTTGTCAGCAACAACTTTATCTGACAGAATAGCCAAAGGAAACATTCCTGAAAAATCAACGAAAGCGTTGAATGAAGCACTTTATCAGGCCGAACAAAGCTTACTAACAACAGATGGCTTGCCACGACGCCCTTGGTATAAACATACCATTTATGCTCCCGGATTTTATACCGGATATGGCGTAAAAACAATGCCTGGGGTACGTGAGGCTATTGAGCAACGTGATTGGAAAGAAGCTCAGGATCAGATTGAAATTGTAGCAAAAGCAATAAGCAGACTGGCTGAGCATTTGAATAATACAACAAAACTAGCTCAGTAAGACTCACGAATTTACATAGGCGTCATGAAAGACAAATTCGTTAGTCGCTTTCCAACGGTGACTGACGAAATCAATTTTCCGCTCTGTCAGGTGATTTCGTAAGTCGTAGTTACGGCGACTTACGAATTTACATAGGCACCTTGAACGTTAAATTCGTCAGTCGCTTTCCAACGGTGACTGACGAAATCAATTTTCCGCTCTGTCAGGTGATTTCGTAAGTCGTAGTTCTCAGACCCGATAGCTATCGGGTTACGAATTTACATAGGCACCTTGAACGTTAAATTTCCCTGTGGTTGGTGTTATCACCGACCACTTGATGTGAATTGCTTGTGCAATAGAGAACAACGACAATAATGAATATATTCTGAATTGATGCTATGGTACGGTGAGAACACCGACCAGAGGAAAAGGGCTTAACTATGCTATTTACTGACAATCTCAGTGACCTTTCCTCTTCTGTCTGCAGAATCAAATGCCGCGAATCTTAATTTCCCTTTGTCGGAAACCGGAACGGTATAAAGTGTACTCCCAACTATAGGCTCCGAACCATCAACCGTATACCTGATTGCTAAACCGGGAAGCTGAATATTCGCATAAATTTTTCCATTATTTGCCTTTAAACCAACGTCAGGAATACGGTAAGAAAAACCTCCATGATAATAATTTAAACGAGGTAACTCACGCTTTCCAACACTATTTGCAAAATTCGTTAAGGCATTGGCATAATACAGATCATTCAGTGCAGAACGCTCGCCCATAGCCCATTCTGGTTCTTTTGCCCATGCCCGCTCAGCCATACCCAGAAGTTTTGGCAGCAACATATATTCAAGTCGCTCAGCAGTCACATTGTTTTCAGACCATAACAAGCCCTGTAGCCCTACAATATTGGATTTACCATAATCTGTAAGCCTGATCATCTTAGTCTGGTCCAGATTCTTGATAGGCATGCCCTGACCATCTTCCTTCACGTTCTTCAGGAAATCAAAAGGAATAAAATAGAAAGGTTTATCAAGGTCAACCATGCCTCCCCACTTTAAACCAGGTTCAAAATAGGAACTAGTGTATGCAAGGTCGAAATATTGATTGGATACAGGGGAAAGAACCACTTTATAACCGCTATTCGCTAATTTATAGGCCAAGTCTTCAGCACCCCAGCCAATTACATTATTCCAAACATGTAACTGAAAATGTTGATTCCCGAAATCAGGATTAGCAATATAAGTTGGCTTACCATCCAGCATAGTCTTACGCATTCCTGCTTCTTCCCATCCGGAAATAAATAATCCCCTCTTTTTTGCCATTTCATTCAAACGACCGAAATAATAATACCAGAGATCATTTGTAGATTTTATGGCTGGGTTAGTACTTTTTAGTTTTTCATAAGCTGGCGACTTTTCCCAAACTCCAGGGGGAACTTCATCACCGCCATAATGAATAGTTTTCAAAGGGGCTCCCGCCTCCTTATACATCAGGATCAGATCATCAGTCACCTTTTCAACAAAATTATAGACAGAAGGTAAAGCCACATCCATCACATTATCTTCCCAGCCTTGAACAGAGCGATATTTGGTTTTATCTAAAGGATCGATCAATCGGTATCTCGAAGCCTCCGCTGCTTTACCTGCCTTCATTAACTTGGCATAACGGTTCTCCATTGCCTTGATCGCTGCACGGGCATGCCCCGGCGATTCAATCTCAGGAATAACCTGAATATGTCGTACTGTGGCATATTTCAAAACATCAATAAATTCTTTTCTGCTTAAAAACCCACTTCCAGGCATTTGATTTGGAACCCCACCAGAAGCAAATGAAGGCTGAAGATTATTCTTATTATCCAAGGTATGTCCTCTCACACTTCCAACCTGAGTTAATTCCGGAAGTGAAGGGATTTCAACTCGCCAGCCTTCATCTTCAGAAAAGTGAAAGTGGAATACGTTCAGTTTATACAGGCTCATCAGATCAAGAACTTTTAAGATCTGCTCTTTTGTTTGAAAATTCCTGGCTACATCCAACATAAAGCTACGATAGCCAAATCGTGGTTGATCTTTAACCTCAACGAATTGAATAGCCACAGAAGCCTGCTTATTTTTCCAGCTAAGAGGTGAAATAAGGCTTTTCAGCGACTGGATTGCATAAAATGCACCTACAGGGCTTGAGGCAGAGATTTGAATTCCTTTATCAGTAACCTGAAGTTCATATTCTTCTGTGGCCAATTTAGAATCTC
>JBIIWE010000134.1:0-6488 GCA_044339075.1 Daejeonella sp.
AAGGGCGAACGCCAAGTCTCATTTGACGGGACAGTGAACAACATTAATATGCGGGGAGGAGTAAACAATGGTATTACAAGTACCAATTCGGCTAGTATGAATTATAGGAATGACTGGAGCAAAAAACTTTCTGCAGATGCCGGATATAATTTCAATAATCGGAAAAATACCACTCTTGCAAAAACCTTTACCCAGAACTTCCTGTCAAATTATACTCGTCTTGACAACTCTGTCTCCAATAGTAAAAGTGATAACTACAACCATAATTTCTCAGGTAACCTAACATATAAACCTGACACCTTAAACTATTTAAAAATATCGCCAAGATTTTCATATTACTCTTACGACATGAACAATCAAGGAGTAATTGATATATCCCAACCGAATCTAACCACGCTAAGGAACAACTTATCGGGCACAATATCATCCTCTGTAAATCTTGGAAACAATATCTATTTTAATCATCGGTTTCATAAAAAAGGAAGAAACTTTAGCCTGAGCTCAAACCTAAACTATTCAAATGGAGACAGCTACAGGGATGTACTAAACAATTACCTGATCAAACAAGCTGGTGTTGACTCTACTAGAATTCAAAATCAACTTATCGCAAATACAAACAACAATTTTTCAAGCTGGACAAATGCAACCTATATGGAGCCACTTTGGAAAAAATCATTTATCGAATTCAATTACAGTTATAGTCATTCAAATACAACTACAGACCGTGCTACCAATGATATAGTTAATGGCATTCAAAAATTCAATGCTGACCTGAGTAATAATTATGAATATCAATTCACAACCAACCGCTTAGGACTTAGCTATAGGTATATAGCAGAAAAATATAATTACACTTTAGGTTTTAATGCTCAACCTGCACTTTTAGAAGGTCAAAATTTAACCAGAGGGATCAATACTCAAAACCGAACCTTTAATTTTATACCCTCTGCCCGGATGGTTTATAGATTTACAAAGCAACAGGCACTACATGTTAATTATTGGGGCCGAAATAACCAACCAAGTTTCCTTCAATTACAGCCGATTACAGACAATTCCAATCTACAGAATACACTTACCGGTAACCCAAATCTTAAACCTGAATTTGTACATACCATAAATGCTAAATACAATCAATCTGATTGGAATATGGGACATATATTAAGTGCCAACCTAAACTACAACAAAACAGAGGATAAGATTGTAACAACAAAATTTTTAGTACCCAATACAGTAAATCAGACTACCAGTTACACCAACACTGATGGTTTCTATTCTTTAAGGGGTGATTATTCGTATGGAAAGCCATTCGCAGAAAGAAAATATACCCTTACCTATTCAGGATCTGCTTACCTGAATAATAACGTAGCTTTCATCAATCTGGATAAAAATATTGCTAAGAATTACATGATCAGACAAGAGCTAGAATTTCAAATCAATATTAAGGACGTGGTAGATTTTAGACTGGAGACTTCTTATGCTATCAATAAAACTGAATATTCACAGATAACTTTTAGTGATCGTCAAACAAATACTCTGAGGTTTGAGTTTAGGGGTAGAAATTACTTTTTCAAAGATCTGACTTTAGGATATGACTTCAGGAAATCAATCAATTCGGGATTTGATAATGGGATAATTAAAAATCCTGCCATTCTTCGATTATATACAGAATATAGTTTTTTTAAAAAAAATGCTGGGTCTTTACGATTTGAAGGCAATGACCTGCTGAATCAAGAAACAGGAATATCAAGAGATGTATTTGACAACATTATTATAGACCGACAGGTCAACCGATTAGGAAGATACTTTTTACTAACCTTTACGTTGAAATTGAATAAATTCGGTGGATCAACTACTAAAAATTAAAATCGGGAACTTAAAAAAATCGACAAGTTTCAATAATTAATTCTCCAATAAAACTCCGTATTTAGTTGCCTTCATCCTATAATAATAATCAAAAATCCGCTTAGAAATTAAGCTAATTATGGTAGCTGGTGTTGCAGAAGTTTTATAATTTTCCATGATTGCGAGCGCATAAGGCCTATTCTTTAAATAAACAATTGCCCATTCTGTAGATACACCTCCCATTCCTCCTGGCTTAAATGCAATTTTTACATTTCCCGGAACTCCAGCAGCAATTTTACTGTTCTCAATTGGATTCTTTAGAAGTATTGACACTATTTCATTTGATGTTGAAGCATCAATGAACTTTCCATCAAACAAAAGTTTAAGAATTTTAGCTGCTTCTGCCGGGGTAGAAATATTCTCTTCGTTTCTTAGTGAAGCAGGCTGATCGATCATCTTACGTTGTAATCTGGTATTGGTAAACCCTAACGAATGCATGGTATTGGTAACATTTTTCATCCCTACAAGCTCGATCAGGGTGTTAGTTGCCGAATTATCGCTTAGTCCGATCATCAGCATACAATAATTACGAATACTTAAATTAACCGGATCAACCATGGCATTCAAAATACCAGATCCCGCTACGATGTTTGATGAAACTAATGGCTTAATGTCTGAAAGAATAAATTTATTTTCATGAGCTTGCTTGTAAACCTCCATCAGAATCGGGATCTTAATAGCACTGGCTTGAGTAAAAATCAGATCAGAATTGATACCAATGGTTTCTCCATTGGTCAGATCAATAGCCATCAAACCAGTGAGTGATGGTGATGAATTGATGATCTCTTTTAAATCAGCTTCTGTCTTTTGTTTTAAGATTTCTCTTGCTGTAATCTGTGCAAAAGCAGTCATTTGAACAATACAAAAACTAATTAAAAACAGTAATTTTTTCATAATGAACTAGTGATAAATGTATAGCTTATTTAAGATTTAAAACTTCATGCCCGCTACTTCCAGTTCATCTGGAACAAGCTTTTCAGAGATCAATTTTTCTGACCTTGAATCAGACAGCTTCCTTAATTTATTTATAACCTTTTTGTATTTAATATCTCCAGCCAAATTAATTGTTTCCAGTGGATCTTTATCAAGGTCATACAATTCTTCAGGAGCCTTGATGAGCCTGTAACGGAAATATTTCCATTGAGCGGTGCGAATTCCTTCACTAGATGGTATTTCGGGTAATTTCCAAAGGTGTTCTATAAGTATAGATTTCCTCTTTGATGGTATATTTCCTTTAATAAGAAAGGGATCGAGGCTTATGCCCTGATAATTTTTCGGAGCATGCAATCCTGCAAATTCAAGAATAGATTTAGACACATCGATATTTAATACCATAGCATCAATTGTGGCGGGATTATTTTTTCTTGGGTCGTATATAATTAATGGAATACGGATCGAGGCATCATACATCAGCCATTTATCTGCAAGCTGCCGATCTCCTGTAAAATAACCATTGTCACCCATGATGATAATGATTGTATTATCTGCCAGCCCTCTTTCTTTCAACAATGAACGCAGCATTCCAATTTCATGATCTATATCCGAGATCATGCGATAATATCCCTTGATACTGTTTTGATATTTTTCAGGCGTATCAAACCTCCATTTCCATCTGGTTCTGTTAAATCCTTGCTGAACCTCAAGCGGCAATTGATTGAAATATTTCTGATCCGATAAAACAGGAAGAGGAATTACCGTATTCTTGTATAGGTGATCTGACTTTGACTGCCAATAATATTGCTCTTTTGAAGAATCATGGGCATGTGGTGCACTAAAAAAAACAGATAAACAAAATGGTTTGTCTTTCGGGGAATTTTTGATGAATTCCTGGGCTTGAAAACCACTATATCTGGTAAGATGTACCGTATCATTTCCTATCGTCTTGTAAAAATATCCTCGCCTATCCGGGCTTTCTCCCCGATCATAGAAATCACTATCATCAAAATATTGTTTTGGATTATCCATGATCACTCCCAGCTTACCAAAAAAACCGGTGCGATAGCCGTTCTCTTTCAATATTTTAGGAAATACAATATCAGCATATGCTTGTTGCAATCCTGATTTTTGAAAGGTATAACCATGTGTACGTTCATATAATCCAGTCAAAATAGAAGCCCGGCTTGCTGCACAAATTGGAGTAGTTGAGAATGCATTTTTGAAATAGCTGCCTGATCTTGCTAGAGCATCCATCTCCGGAGTTTCAATGATTGGATTTCCAGCATACCTAAGAGCATCCCAACGCTGGTCATCTGTTAAAATAAATAGAATATTTGGCTTTTTAACTTGATTAAAAGCCAGCAATGGCATAATCGATATATAGATGAGAATACAAAAAAGCTTAGCAAATGGAATTTTAAAACGAATCATTATTAATTATATTAAAAAATATTGATTTAATGCTCAAAATTATCGTTTTAGTTAAAAACTCATTCAATATGGATTAATCAAAACAAAATCAGGATTTTCAGTTATCCGTTTACCTTCGTTTTTAAAGGTTTCTATATAGTCCGAGATCCTTTTCTTAGCAATATCCAGATCTGAATTATTGAGATTGATATTCAGCAGATCAATAAACCATGGAATCTTAAATTCATTGAACACATAGATCTCAGCAATCTCTCTGGCAATTGGAAGTGTTGTTGTTTTTGAAGCATCATATACATCCTTATTATCAGCCTTCAAAAGCTTTGAATATTCCTCTTCAATTAATCTTTTAAGCAGGACAAAACTGAATAGATCTCCGGCATTTACACCAGTTTCTATATCTGCATCTGTAAATCTGGCTCCTTTATGCACCCATTCCCATACAATACTCAATCTGATCTCGCCTGTGGCCATATCTTCCATCAGGTAAAGAATATCATCGTTTCCAAAGTCATCTGCGGCCTTAAGTGCTGCAGCCTGCATTCCCTGTGCAAAAGCATTACCATACTGAATGGCCACACTCAACAGATTTCGAGCACCTCTAATCGTTATCGGTGCAGGCTCCAGAAGTATTAATCCATCAGCATCCTGTTGGGTATACGTAAGTGCTGGAAATTTTCTTCCCACCTGATTCGCTTCTCCTATTTTTTCCCAGACTGGTCTGACGATATTCACCATTTTCCAATGCGCCACCCATTTTCCGCTGGCTCCCTCTCTTTGTTCTCTTTCAGCTCCGGCAAAGGCTTTTTTCATACTTGCAGATACCCCATCAGGTGATCCAACCGGAATATTAGGCTCCATCCCACCCTGCCAGATCGCACAATTACCATTCTTATCCGGTGTATTAACCGCTCTACGAACCCGGTCTTCATAATTACGCATATACCCATAGGTCATGGTTACCGACTCAATATTCGGATTGATAAAGGTATTATCCCATGCCACGGCATCCGAAACACTATTGATATAATCCCAACGGCCTGTATTATAACCCACAAAATGTTTTCCAAGTACAGCCCTAATTTCCATGAGCTGATAGGTTGCCTCGAGCTGCTCTACAAGAAGATAGACTTTTATAGTTCCTGTTTCAAGTCCCAGGTGTGCCTCCAATGCTGTGAGCATTTTATTCCAAAGAGCTGCCTCTGTGGCTGTTTGTATTTTGGGGAGATACAGTACAATAGAGGAACCGGAAAGCTGCAATTGTCTGTAATTATTAACCACATAGAGACAAAGGTCGGCGATTGATGCCGCCAATGCTACACCATCTGCATCACGCAGATGACGATCATCCAGATGAAGTCCGCGACATCTGAAGATCTTTGTCGTAAAGTCAAGCTGTGTCCTCCAGTCTTTTACCATCGGATAGCCCAGAAAGCCTTCCGACCAGCGGTTCATTTCAGAAGCAACTTGTTCAGCTACTTTTAAGAATACCGGGTCTTTAGATATCGCCAGCTTTAGATTACGCTGGTTATCAAGTGACATGCTAGCAATCTGACCCAGTGCATCTTCACCATCAAACATCCATCCGTCAGCGCCTGATAAAAGAGCATAAGCTGCATTTCTGATGCTACTCTCCAGACCTGCATTCGGCTTTGATGCCGGACCAGTTCCCTGTATCCACTGACGCTGTAGATCTTTCGGTATAACAGATCCTTCAAATTTTCCATCCCGTGCATCCTGAACTTTAATATCAGTTCCAGGGATCAGACTTTCAGGATCATAAAATGTAATTCTTGTTTTATTCTTCTGACGTTCGTTTCTCCTTTTGATCCTTTCGGCCATCAGATCTTTTACAGACTTATTAAAATGAGCAAGTGCATGAAGTGCCTCTATCGCTTCGGCTGTATATATATCCTTGTATTCTTCTTTAAGGTTATCACGGATAATGATGGTATTATTTTTCATTAGTAATAATTGTTTTTTAATGTCAATGAAGTCCGCCCGGCCAAACCATTCGGACGCGCTAGTATGAACTTATGTTTATGTCATTTTGTGAGCGGCAATCATTCCTGCGGCAGGCAGGTTTCATAGTATGGGTATTGCAATAAGATCACTTTATTAAATAAACAATCATGCTCAGGGGGCCATGAGCTCCCAAAACCAGGGCCTGCTCAATATCGGCCGTTTTTGACGGTCCACCGATGAAACCACCAAAACCATAT
>JBIIWE010000135.1:0-6475 GCA_044339075.1 Daejeonella sp.
GGGCATCCTGGTTCTCTTCAAACTGATTTCCACTTACAACGATATCGTGCCCACCATCAATGTTTACTCCTGCTTTTGAATTATAGTTTAGGTTACAATTTGCAATCCTTGGGTTTTCAGTGCAATCCTTCATGTTAATTCCATGGCCCCCGTTATGATCAATCGTCATATCGGTGATCATTAACTCCTGTACCTGTTCCATGTAAATACCATCACCGCTCTTAGGATTACCGCTTATGCGAAAACCACTTAACTCAAGTCTGAACAATTGATCCTTCCCCGAGCTAACAATAATTGCCGGCTCACCGGCAGTATTTTTATTGATCAGATGAGTTGAGCCACCTGATCCCTGCAGGCGGGTATTCTCTGTCTTAATCAAGATTGGCTTTGTGATCTCAAAATTACCCG
Source organism: Daejeonella sp. (assembly GCA_044339075.1). Classification (GTDB taxonomy): domain Bacteria; phylum Bacteroidota; class Bacteroidia; order Sphingobacteriales; family Sphingobacteriaceae; genus Daejeonella. Next base: position 409 of record JBIIWE010000135.1, read on the forward strand.
GAGGAATATTGACAATACCGCCACTGGCCGGGAGAGCATCCACAGCCTGCTGTAGCGTACTGTACTTAGATGCATCAATAGTTAATGCAGTAGTTTGCGCTAAAGCAGAATCGACCAAGCTGTTTATAAATAAAATCAGAAGTGCATTTCTGAAAAAGGAATATAGAATGTTTTTCATTCTATAATAATAATCAATTAATTATTGGCAGCAAAAAGTCTGTTCCGCTTTTTGAAACTCAACCTGTCATTTTTAGAGCTTTATAAAATCTGAATGAAATGAAAAAAATAGAATTCCGAATGTTTTATTTAATTTAAAGAACTCAAACTCTTAATTGAAGAAGTGATAATGATTATTAAATCTGTCCTGATTGTTTTGACTGCACTCTTAGCTCCATTTAGAGCAGATAATGCTTTCATGAGTTCAACAGAGCATGTTTACTTTAAACAGGAGCGCTATTATTCAGTTCAAGATTTTAAATCGGTTAAAAAGTTCGATACTCACATCCATATCAATACCGATGAGAGCACATTTATTAAATTAGCTCAGGAGGATAATTTTCAGTTTCTTGATATTGTTGATGACAGACCATTTGGTTTGCCATGGAATGAGCAGCAGAAATTTGCTTTACAACATTTGAATAATTTCCCTGCTCAAATGGAAGTGGCAACCACCTTTTCGGTAAAGGGTTTTGATGATATGGCTTGGGCTGAGAATACAATCAGGGATTTAAAACTTTCTCTATCAAAAGGAGCCAAGGCGGTAAAAATCTGGAAAAACATTGGTATGGATCTTCGTGATGAGAAGGGAAAATTTGTGATGCTTGATGATCATCGGCTTGCACCCATATTCAGCTTTCTGGTACAAAATAGTATTCCATTGATCGGGCATAATGGCGAACCCAGGGATTGTTGGCTTCCCCTGGATAAAATGACTTTTAGCAAATCCTATTATGGTTCTCATCCAGAATATCATATGTATTTGCATCCGGAATATCCATCTTACGAGGATCATATCAAAGCAAGAGATAATCTGCTTGAAACATACCCGAATTTAAAATTTATTGGGGCACATCTGGGAAGTCTGGAATGGAGTCTTGATGAATTGGCTAAACGTCTCGATCATTTCCCGAATATGCATGTTGATCTGTCAAGAATGAGCAATTTACAGTTGCATACCCTGAATGACAGGCAAAAAACCCGTAATTTTTTCATTAAATATCAGGACCGGCTTGTATATGGAACTGATAAAGCAATAAATGCAAGCAATGATCCAACTGGTTTATCAAAAAGTATTCATGATGCCTGGCTGCGGGACTGGATTTTCTTTGTTACGGATGATTCGATCAAATTGCCCGGATTTGGAAATCTAAATGGACTAAAATTACCGACAGAAGTAATTGATAAAATTTATTATAAAAATGCTAAGAACTGGCTCTCAATCAATATAAAATCTTCTCAATCACGTGCAAACGGGACTAAAAACTAATTTCATAAAATGAAAAAAACAGAAATACCACAGGATCATACGCAGGCCACCGGAGCTGCAATAAATCCTGCATTGCCTCAAAACCGTGTCGCATCTGTTGATATTTATCGCGGCTTTGTGATGCTTCTCATGATGGCAGAAGTTCTATCTCTTTCGAATGTTTCTAAAGCATTGCCAGGAAACAAATTCTGGGAATTCATATCCTTTAACCAAAGTCATGTTCACTGGATATGGCTGAGTTTGCACGATATGATCCAGCCATCTTTTACATTTTTATTTACAATTCTTATTGCTCAGACTTAAAAACATCAAAGTAGTTTTGTTTAATCAACCGGATAGGTTTCACTTAAAATTAAAGAAAATGAAAAAATCATTTGTGTATGTTCCCGTCTTCCTCATAATAGTTTTTCTGCTAAATTCTTTCGTGCTAAAAGATAAGAAAGCGTGGGAGGGAACGACCGAAAGGACTAAGTCAATTACAAGTGCGACGCTTAGTGATAAGTCGTTGGTAGATCCTTCTGCAAAAGTCCCTGTAGTCAAAGTGAATAGAGATAAATTAGGACTCGAAAAGATCATTTTCAAATCAACTGATGGCGGTAAAACATGGCTGAACATGAGCAAATGGCTGCCTGAAATGGAACAGCCTGAGAATTTTTTTGCCGGAGAATCTGATCTCTATTTACAAGTAAAAAATGTAATGTATCGCAGTAAGAGTAATCTTGTAAGTCCGGTTTGGGAAAAAGAGAATGTACCTGATCCGCAAAGTGCTTCGATTGCTTTTAATCGTTCGGGTATTATGGCCTTCAATTATAAAGGACAAATCTATAAAAAGACACCCGCTGCAAAAACCTGGTTGCCAATACACACAAATTTCAACAAACATTCGATGCGAACTGTTTTTGAGACAACAGATGGAACGGAATTTCTCGGATACGATCATGGTCTATACAAATCTACCGACAAAGGAAAAAACTGGAAACAGGTGCAAAATGAAGGCTGGGTAATGAATATCGTAGAGTCTGAAGGAGTTCTCGTTGCAACTGGTCAAAAAGGAATCATGCGTTCGACAGATAATGGTGAACACTGGGAGTGGGTAATCAGCGAGGGCGGAGTGGGTATAGCCATTGAACGTATCGAGGGTGGATTTGCTGCTATATCATACAACACAACAACCAAATCCAGGAGGCTCCGGATTTCATTGGATCGTGGAAAAACCTGGCAAGCCATTGATGAAGCACTACGGCCTTCTTTGTCTATTTCATCGATCAAACAAATGGGCAAATATTTAATATGCGGTCATCCGGATGGCATATTCCAGTCTTCTGATATGGGTAAAACCTGGAAAAATGTTTATCCCAGTGTTGATAAAAAGGAGTTTAAATTTGTGCCAACATTGAATGATTCTTTCAGTGAACCTGTAAAGGTATTTAGAATTCATGTCTCTGGTGATGTATTGTATGCAGTGGCAGGGAGTGATGGATGCTGAAAATAAACAACAAGAAGAATGTCGAACACACCTATGAATTCCTTTCGTTTTCCAAAATTGATTTTCCGGGACAAAAGTAATTTTCTGTTGTATAGTTTAAATGCAGCGTCTCTTCATTAACGGTGGCCCCTATTGCTATCGGGAGGTACAAAGCCTGATACGAAAGTGTCGGGCTTTGTTGTTTTGGTAATATATAAATGGAGTCTGGGACTTCTGTTTATTTATTGGACAATCTGTATCACGCTTCGCTTGAGACTACGGACTGGTAGTGTATTTACTGATTCTATGGATCTGAAAATACATGATCGATCATCAGGATTGTTAAATTCAGGATTCCAATAATCTCTTCATATACCTAATCATTCACAATCGGGTACAATTTGGTTTACACTCATTCAATAGGGTTTAGATTGAAGAATAATATCAATAAATTTATTTATGCATCTATTAATAAGCATTGTATGATAAAAATATTGATTTCCATTAGTGTCTTTTTCTTATGCCAGACCTCTTTAAATGCACAAATCCTGAAAAAATTAAAGGAGAAAGCGGAGAATGCGGCAGGGAAGGTTATTGACAAAAAAACAGAAGAGAAAATTGATCCTGAAAGTAAGACTGACAGCAGTACTCCAGGCAGAAATCGTATCAGTAATACCGAAGGGGCGGGTTTAATTACTACTCCGCCTGATGTTAAGGAAAATTTGAATAGTGTCGAAGCAGCTTTTAATTCCGGTAATTTTGGAGCAGCAAGATATGCTATCCAACAGGCCATTTTGGGTGTTGAAATGGAAATAGGATTTAAACTGTTAAAATCTTTGCCCGAAACTATTGCCGGGCTACCGAGGCAATCGGATCAGGATGAAGTTACCAGTTCTGGTTGGGGCTGGACAGGACTAAATATTCACAGAGCATATCAGAATGAAAATAAGCAGTTCGAATTAACGATTGCGAACAATTCCATGCTTTCGATGATCAATCAGTTTTTAATTGGAGGGGCTTATGGTCAAAGTACTGGCGGCCAGCAAAAATGGAAACAAATAATCGTAAAGGGCAATAAAGCTATTATCGAGTATGATGCTGGAAGTGGATACAAGGTAAGTATTCCACTTGGGCAATCGTCTTTGCTGGCTTTTGAAGGAGTGAATTTCGCTACAGAACAGGACATGATGACTGCTGTCAATGAGTTTAATATAGATAAAATTAAAAATACTTTGGGTGAGAAGTAAACAGATCCAGATATGAAAACAGTATCATTAACTCTTATGAGCATGGTGTGGGTGCTCTTTCTCAACGCTCAAGACTTTAATACTAATATTCAGACAGCCCGTCAATCCTATAGTTCGGGAAATCTGGAGGACTCGCGTTTTGCAATGCAGCAAATGCTTCAGGAAATTGATATTCTAGCTGGAAAAGAAGTTTTGAAGATCCTGCCCAATATTCTTGGGACCTTAGATGCAAGGATAGCGGAAGATCAGGTTAGTGCGGGAGTTGGTTTTGCTGGGGCAGTAATTCATCGTGTATATCAAACTGAAGATAAGTCGGCTACAATGGAAATTATCAGCAACTCCCCTTTAATTGGTTCTATAAATGCTATATTATCTATTCCTTTTATCGGAACAGGTGCTAATGGTGAAAGGAGAGTTGTTAAGATTGAAGGTTATAAAGCCTTGATCCAGAAAAATTCCGATGCTGATAAAATTTCCTATGATATCCAGGTTCCTTTAGGGTCAACACTGATTACTGTGCGGACCGAAAATTATAGAGATGATATTGTCAAACTTGCAAATAGTATTCCTGTTGCGTTGATTTCACAAAAATTAAATTAGAACCATTTATTATTTGTTTCTTAGAAATTGATCATAACCCATTGGAATAATTAAAAATCCGTACTGAAATTCTGGCTTTTTTGAGATGGTGAAATTTTTGGATATCAAAAGGCTATATCCAATTATTCTAAAAATCTGTTTTTGGTAAGTCAACTTTTATTAGTAAGGATTTTCCTGATAATAAACCTTTTGATTAGAATCATCCGGCCATATGATTGCCATCGTTTTCTTTAATTGACTGATTACGCAATTTTGATTAAGATGCTACAGGTCAAGCTCACTGGCCTGATTGATTATTAACCATTTAAAAACCAAACACCATGAAACATTTAAAATTAATTCTAATCCTGTTAATGTTTATTTCCGGATTCACTGTCAGATCATTTGCCCAGATTGTATTGCCGGAAGTTAAAGTAGTTGCTGTCAACTATAAATATCTGAACTCGGTTGATAATGATGCGGTTGCTTTGCCAGTGAAACGTCTTGAACGGGAGGTTGCAGCATTCGATCTCAAAAATTCAGATTATTATGAAGATGAATATGATTCTTATTTCATTTCATTTTACATTCCGGAAGGAGAAATTCTTGCTGCATATGATAAGGATGGAAAGTTGATACGTACTGCCGAAAAATACAAAAATGTGAAATTGCCAACAGCTGTGGCAAGAACTGTTGCAGAGAAATATCCGGGTTGGGATATTGCTAAAGATGTGTATCTGGTAAGCTATTATGAAACAAGAGGCGTGAGCAAAATGTACAAAATGATTTTAGAGAAGGGGAAACAGCGTATGAGAATTAAAACAAATGAAAATGGGGATGTTATTTAGCCTATGTTTAAATATAAAATTTAAGCAGCTTGCGAGGGCTGCTCTTTTTTTGTCCTTTAAAATCAGATTAAGCCTATAAACTTGTTACATTTTACGAAATATTAGCTTCATGAATGTTTTTTATTCATAACAGGCACTACTATTCAGTAAATCAGATTTTCTTGTGCTGTTTTTTCCGTTGACCATTGAAAAAATTTGCATATCCCTTAGTTTTCCTTAATTTAATAAACTCATTTGAAGAATATTAATTTTTGTTTCAAGCTATTTCAGAATGATTTGAACAGAAAAATATAATTATGGGCTTTAATTTTAATTTTATTCAATGATAAAATATCTCGTCTGTTCTATGAATTTATTAAGGAGATGAAAATTCTAATGAATTTTAAATACAGCTTTCTGTTTTTACCATTGCTGTTTTTTGTCCCCGGACAGCTACTTGTAT
>JBIIWE010000136.1:0-6448 GCA_044339075.1 Daejeonella sp.
AAGTTTTAGTTACCGTTTTGGAAAACTGACCATGCAAGCTCCAAGAAAAAAGCGAGGAGTTACAAATGATGACCTGAAACAAGGTGAGCAAAATACAGGTAACCAATAAATAGTATAGGTTCAAATGAAAAGGCCGGATGCAAATCATCCGGCCTTTTGTAATTTTGTACATTTACAGAAATGACAAGAATGCCTGATCGAAAAATAGTTTCTTTATTGCCTGCTGCCACAGAGATCATCTGTGCTTTAGGTTTAGAACATCAGCTGGTTGGAAGGTCGCATGAGTGTGATTATCCGGCGAGCATCTCAAATTTACCGGTTTGTTCTTCTGCCAAATTCCTTCCCGGCTCAGACAGTGCTGAAATTGACAGACAAGTAAAGGAGATACTTTCTGAATCTCTTTCAATCTATACCATTGATAGAGATCTGATTAAAAGTCTCGCTCCTGACGTGATCATTACTCAAGCCCAATGTGAAGTTTGTGCAGTTAGTTTGAAAGATGTTGAACTGGCATTATCAGATCTGTTAGATAAGGAATGCCAAATAATTTCCCTTCAGCCAAATGGGCTGGATGATGTTTACAGGGATATCAGGATGATTGCAGATCAGCTGGGTGTGGAGAAGGCTGGTGAAGAATTACTCGAATTATCTGAAGAAAGGATCAATATCATTCGCCATAAACTGAAATTCATTACTGAAAAGCCACAGGTAGCATGTATCGAATGGCTTTCTCCATTGATGATCGCGGGCAACTGGACCCCCGAAATCATTGAAATTGGAGGAGGGTTACCTATATTGACGGAAGCAGGGAAGCATTCATCCTACATTGATTTTCAAGACATTATCACTGCAGACCCTGATATTATTCTGATCATGCCTTGCGGGTTTTCAATTCAAAGAACCTTGCAGGAAATAGGACTGTTGTTGGATACGCCAGGATGGGCGGATCTCAAAGCTATAAGAACACAAAGAGTTTACATAGCTGATGGTAACCAGTACTTTAACAGGTCTGGCCCCAGAATGACAGAAAGCATAGAGATTATGGCTGAAATCATTAATCCTAAGCAATTTATTTTTGGCTATGAGGGCAATGGTTGGCTGCACTTTAAAGTTTAGAATTGATCCGATGATTTGATTCACCAGATCAGCTGATTACTATATTAAAATGCGATAATCTGCTCGATCTGTTGGCTTACAAATTTCACTGTATCTTCTTTGAATAAGTCGCCCTTCTCATCAAACTCTTTCCCAACCGCAGGAATATGAATCCGTAATGGCAGTACATGAAGATTAATATAATGACAGATCCCTGTGAAATGTTCAATACCACGGATATTGCCATATTTACCAGTTGAGAGACCTACCAGAGCCGCTTTTTTACCATAAAAACTGTCTGGGAAAGTGCAGGCATCAATAAATAGCTTTAGAATCCCCGGAAAACTTCCATTATATTCCGGAACCACAAAAATGAATTTACTTGTAGCAGAAATTTTATTCTGAATACTTTGAAAGGCTTCGCTGCGTTTTCCATACAAATCTGAAACGATAATATTATCTGGCAGATCTTGAAGCGAAAATAGTTCTGATTCATATCCTTTTGCTGCTAATTCTTTGTGGTAATAGTTGGCTAGTTTCAGCGTATTACTTCCTTCACGGTTGGTACAGGATATTATTGTGGTCATTTTGTTGATAAGATGTGCAAAACGAAAATCGCCCGGCGGTGTAAATAGTTTTAAGTTTGTATCTTAGATTTTAATAAAAAGCCTAGTAAAACAGGGCAAAAGTAGTCTTTTGAACTGCTATGATCTTATGATTCAGCTTTTTTAATATCATGTATTTGTAATTATTTTTAATAAAATGGGCAAAATTATTGCATTAGCTAACCAAAAAGGAGGCGTTGGAAAAACTACTTCTTCCATCAATCTTGCAGCTAGTTTAGCTGTGCTTGAATATCGTACTTTATTGGTTGATGCAGACCCTCAAGCAAATTCAACATCCGGAATAGGATTCGATCCGCGTACGATCAAGGCCAGTATTTACGAATGTATTATTAACGAAATTGATCCTGCAGAAGCAATTCAACATACTGATACTCCCTTTCTTGATCTTTTACCAGCCCATATTGATCTTGTTGGTGCCGAAATTGAAATGATTAATATGGCCGAAAGGGAGTATAAAATGAAGGCTGTTCTAGCAAAGATCAAGGACAATTATGATTTTATTATCATTGACTGCTCTCCTTCATTAGGTTTAATTACAATCAATTCACTTACTGCTGCTGATTCAGTGATCATTCCTGTGCAGTGTGAGTATTTTGCATTAGAAGGCTTGGGTAAGTTGCTGAATACCATTAAGATCGTTCAGAATCGTTTAAATCCAAATTTGCAAATAGAAGGTATCTTACTGACTATGTATGATGTTCGTCTTCGTTTATCCAATCAGGTTGTTGAGGAAGTAAAGACTCATTTCCAGGATCTTGTTTTCGATACGATCATTCAAAGAAATACACGATTAAGTGAGGCTCCTAGTTATGGCATCTCTGTGATCATGCACGATGCTAATTGTAAAGGAGCCATAAACTATCTTAATCTGGCACGTGAAATAATCAGAAAAAACGGATTGGTTTCAAAGGAAGAAGCTGCAAATCAAGCTTTAGTATAATATGAACTATCAGAAGAAAACCGGCTTAGGGAAGGGATTAAAGGCGCTTCTGGATGATTCGGATCTTCCAGAAAACAACAGACATCAGGCAAGTGATGATAACACCTCACTTGGTTCCATAAGTTTTGTGCGGATCGATCAGGTGCAGGTTAACCCATTTCAGCCAAGAACAGAATTTGATTCCGATGCATTAAAAGAACTTTCTGACTCGATCAAACTTCAGGGATTGATTCAGCCCATCACAGTAAGACAGGCTGGTCAGAATTCTTATCAGTTAATTTCTGGCGAACGTCGCTTAAGGGCATCCAAATTAGCCGGACTTACAGAGATACCTGCCTATATTCGCACCGCCAATGATCAGCAAATGCTGGAAATGGCTCTTATCGAAAATATTCAGCGTGAAAATCTGAATGCTATCGAAGTAGCACTTAGTTTTCAGAGGATGATTGATGAGTGTAATTTAAAGCAGGAAGAACTTGGCGACAGGGTGAGCAAGAACCGTTCAACGGTTACCAATTACCTCCGACTTTTGAAGCTTCCTCCTGTGATTCAGGCTTCTATTCGTGATAAAAAGATTTCTATGGGTCATGCCCGTGCCCTGATTTCTGTTGAAGACTCTGATAAACAGTTATATATCTATCAGGAGATCATCAAAAATGGGCTATCAGTCCGTAAGGTTGAAGAACTTGTCCGTCAGATTCAAACCATAGGTAAGGGTAAGAAAAAATCAAAAGGAGGAGCCATATCATTTCAGTATATGAAGATACAGGATGATCTAGCCTCTAAATTCAGTACCAATGTTAAGTTAAAACTGGGTGATAAAGGCAAAGGGTCTATCGAAATTAACTTCATGTCTGACGATGATCTCAACCGTATTTTGGAAATGTTAGACTGGTAATGTACTCTAAAATCTTTTCAGGGTTCATATTGATGTGCTTTTTAGCGCATTCATATGCTTTTTCTCAAATAAAGGAGAGTAATTCGGCTCGTAAAGACACTGCTAAAGTTGCAGTCAAAAAAATTCCCGCAATTAAGGATTCAGCACGTATTGAAATTGAAGCAATGCCTCGACGTGCGGCATTGAAGTCGGCGATGCTGCCAGGCCTTGGTCAGATCTATAACAAGCGCTGGTGGAAAGTGCCATTGGTATATGGGGGCTTTGTGGGTATCGGACTTGTTTTTGAGTTTAATCAACGTTATTATAAGATATTCCTCAAGGAGGCTCAATTCAGGCAGGAAAATCCGGGAAAGACAGAAAATCCGCTTTTCGCTCCCTATACAACAGAAGGAATAATAAGTATTAAAGATTCCTATAGGCGTGATAGAGATCTTTCGGTGCTCGGTGGATTAGGTTTTTATGCAATAACTATTATTGATGCCTATGTTGATGCAAAATTTTTTAGGTTTGATATATCAGATGAGTTAACCTTGCGGGTCAATCCGACAATACATCAAGCTGTTCCTGTTCATGCATCAGCCTTTGCTCCAGTTATAGGAATAAGGTTTAAAATTGACTTATGATCAGAAATCGTACTTTTGTGACTAGTATTAAATAATATCATTTAAAAATGAGAATAGCTATCCTCGGATATGGCAAAATGGGCCGTATTATTGAACAATTTGCAACTGAAAGAGGACATGATATTGTTTTGAAGGTTAACGTCGATAATACAGAAGATCTAACCCTTGCCAACCTGAAAAAGGCAGATGTAGCCATTGATTTTAGTACTCCTGATTCTGCTTTGAGTAATATTGAACTTTGCTTTGATGCTGGAGTTCCTGTGGTTGTAGGTACCACCGGATGGTATGGTCACCTTCAGACGGTAAAGAATAAATGTGAAGAAGGTAACAATACCTTATTATATGCATCTAATTTTAGTATCGGTGTGAATGTGTTCTTCTTTGTGAATAAAGTACTTGCAAAGATCATGAACAGGTATCCTCAGTACGAGGTTCAGGTTGAAGAAATACATCATACACAAAAGATTGATTCACCTAGTGGGACTGCAATGACCATTGCCGAGGGGATATTGAACGAGCTTGACCGTAAAAATGAATGGGTGAACGAGTTGATCGGTTCGGGAGAAGAATTTATTGTTAAGCCTGATCAATTACTGATCGAGTCACACAGAATTGAAGATGTTCCTGGTACACATACGGTGATTTACAGTTCGGAAGTTGATGATATTGAGTTTAAACATAAGGCTCATAGTCGCGCCGGATTTGCATTAGGAGCTGTTTTAGCAGCAGAATGGCTGGAAGATAAAACCGGTTTTTATAATATTACTGATATGTTTGATTTTAGCGTTTAAATAGAAAGAAACACATGGATTTGAAGGGTTCTAATAAGACTATACCAAAAGATAAAAAGGTAAGTAAGAAGAAATCGGCTGGAAGAGAATGGTTTGATGCCATTCTTTTTGCTGTAGTAGCAGCAACACTGATACGTGGATTGTTTATTGAAGCCTATGTTATACCCACCGGTTCAATGGAAAAAACCCTGCTTGTTGGGGATTATCTTTTTGTAAGTAAGGTAAATTATGGGGCAAGAACACCAATGACACCCCTTGCTTTTCCCTTTGCACACCATACGATGCCAATAATTGGTACCAAGGCTTATTGGGAAGGCATTAAATGGGATTATCACCGGTTACCCGGTTTAAGTGAAGTGAAGAGAAATGATGTAGTAGTGTTTAACTATCCTATGGATGCGGATGCACCTTTTTTGCGTCCAGTTGATAAACGTGAAAACTATATTAAACGTTGTATAGCTATTGGAGGTGACACTATCAATATTATTAATGCCAGAGTTCATCTGAATGGTAAGCCTGCTGAAGTTCCCCAATTTGGTGAAAAGTATTATTATGTTCAATCTGATGGGACTGATTTTAACCCTCAGGCGATACAGGATCTCAATATAGAAGCTCAACGCTCAACTGCAGATGAATATATATTTAACATGTCTGCTTTAGATGCTGAGATCATCAAAAAATGGTCGAATGTTAAAGCGGTAAACCCTTACATCAGACCTGTTAATGAGTATGACTCACAGATATTTCCTCATAATCCTCAGTTTAAGTGGAATGCTGATAATTTCGGGCCGCTTATCGTTCCTAAGCAAGGCTGGACAGTCAAGCTGGATAGTACAAACTACGCAATTTATGAACGCGCAATCTCTATTTATGAAGGGAATACCATCGAGCGAAAAGGAAATGATATCATCATTAATGGTAAAAAGGCTGATTCTTACACCTTTAAAATGAACTATTACTGGATGATGGGTGATAATAGAGATAACTCTCTGGATTCACGCTACTGGGGCTTTGTGCCTGATGATCATATCGTTGGTAAGGCATTGTTCGTTTGGATGAGCTGGAATACCAACGGAACATTCTTTGATAAAATTCGATGGAGCAGGTTATTGGGTGGGATTCACTAATCAGATAAAATAAAATTTTCAATAAAAAAGGGGCTCTGATAATTGCCCCTTTTTTATTGTTCTTTTAGTTATAAGGCGAGATTTTTTTAATTATAATTTCTAATTCTGATCTGTATTGTTGATGCATTTTGAAATAGAGACTAATAATTTCTGGCTTTAAAAAAGATCCGCTTTGAAAGTGCAAATCTGTCTTTGGGATTAGTTAGTTGTATCTAAATCTGAAATTTCCCCAAAGCAATTACTCCACCTTATACCGATATATAAACCTAGATAGATTGCCATCGATATCTGTTCCTTCTACTACAGCCTTATAGGTTCCTTTGTTATCCCCATTATAAAATTCAAGTG
>JBIIWE010000138.1:0-6382 GCA_044339075.1 Daejeonella sp.
GCTTCTTGCCATCAGCAAAATGGAAAAGGTGACGGAACACGTTTCCCGCCTCTTGCTGAATCTGAATGGGTGAATGGCGACAAGAAAAGATTGATTCAAGTAATATTGAATGGTCTTTCTGGTCCTGTTACAGTTAAAGGTGTTGGTTACAATGAAATAATGCCTCCTCATAGTTATCTTAAGGATTCCGAAATTGCTCAGATCTTAACTTATGTAAGGTCAAGTTTCGGCAATAAGTCCGGATTTGTTAGTCCGAATGAAGTATCCAGATACCGTGCTAAATAATAACATAGTAAAATAAAAAAAAATGAAGTTTATCACTTATATCTTATTTATATCTCTGCCTTTCTTCATGAAAGGCGGAGATATTCTTTCTTCTGAAAAGAGTACAATTTCAGCTGCTAAGCCTTTTAATAAACCTGCCGACAAAGAGTATTCAGTTTCTAAATTAAAGAAACCGATGAAAATTGATGGAAACTGGAATAAAGCAGAATGGAAGAAGATTGAAACGATAAAAATTGAAACTTATATGGGTACAGTTTCTCCGTTTAAACCAACGGTTGAAGCCAAAATGATTTACGATACAGATAATGTTTATGTGATCTTTCGTGTAAAAGATCGATTTGTAAAGAGTACTGTTACAGAATATAATGGCAATGTATCAGGGGATTCCTGTGTCGAATTCTTCTTTGCGCCCGACTCAGATGCTCCTCTAAAGTATTTTAACCTCGAAATAAATGCTGGTGGAACACCACTTATTTATTATATTTCTAAACCATGGACTGAGTTTGTTAAACTTGATGCTCCTGAAATAAAGCAGATCGAAATTGCTCATTCTCTGCCTTCTGTAGTTGATCCGGAGATCACTGAACCTGTAACTTGGACTATCGAGTATAGGATTCCATTATCAATGTTAAAGAAGTTTTCAAATGTTACGAATCCCGCACCAGGTGTTATCTGGAAGGCGAATTTTTATAAAACAGGTAGCAGAACCTCTAATCCAAATTACCTTACTTGGAATTTTGTAGATAATCCAAAACCAAACTTTCATCTTCCTCAGTTTTTTGGAGTTTTAAAGTTTCAATAGTCATAAAGAAATTTTAAAATTCTTAAGGTCATGGAGAAACTGGCAATCATCGGGTCGGGTACAATGGGACATTCCATTGCTTTGAATGCAGCATGGTCGGGATTGAATGCCAGAATGTATGGTTTGAACCAAGCGGATCTTCAAAAAGGCTTAGAGGGAATAAAGAATAAATTAATACTATTAAGTCAAAATGGATTGATTTCTTCCCGGGATATTGAAGAGATCCAGTCGAGAATTTCAATAACACAATCAATTGAAGAGGCTGTAAAAGAGGTGTCATTTGTAATTGAATGTATTCCTGAAGACCTTGCTTTGAAACAGCAGCTTTTTAATCATCTTGACGAAATATGTGCTCCTGATGTGATCTTAGCCACAAATACTTCTGGTTTAAGTCTCAGTCTAATTGCAGCCGGGACAAAAAAACCCGAAAGGACTATTGTGGCTCATTTCTGGAATCCCGCCCATCTGGTACCGCTGGTAGAAGTACTCCGGACTGATAAAACGAGTGACGATACTTTTAACCGTACGATCGCTCTTTTGAAATATATGCATAAAAAGCCCATAGAAGTTAAAAAGGAAGTCCCTGGTCTGGTAGGCAACAGGCTTCAGTTTGCACTTTTCAGAGAGGCTCAGTACCTGTTGGAAGAAGGTATCGCTTCAAAGGAAGATATTGATGCAGCGGTTACCTACAGTATCGGAAGGCGATTGCCTGTTACAGGTCCCTTGCTTTCTGCAGATATGGGGGGACTTGATGTTTTTGCTTCTATCTCTGATTATCTTTTTGAAGATCTCAGCAAATCAGATTGTTCCTTTCCAACTCTTAAAAAATTAGTAGAACAAAAAAAATTAGGAAATAAAACAGCTGAGGGATATTATGAGTGGGATGAAGACTTTTCGACCAAGGTAAATCAAGCCAGAGAAAAGGAATTGATCAGGCATCTTAAACAAGACAGAGGAATCGAATAGAGCGCTTTGCGTTTGTTGTAATCCGTGATATTTCTTAAATAGCATAATAGAATTAATTATTTAACCCATCTAATAATGAAAAGTTTAGTTTACTCGAAATCAGCAGAATTGCTTGAGAGATCAAAAAAAGTACTTGCCGGAGGAGTATCCTCCGAATTTAGAAAATACAATCACCCTCACGCAATATTCTATACGCATGGTAAAGGAAGTCACCTTTTTGATGTAGATGGCAATGATTATCTTGATTTTACGCTTAGTCAGGGTCCATTGATTCTTGGCCATTCACATCCTCATGTATTAAAATCAGTTGCTGATTATTCTGAAGAAGGGCAGCTATTTGCAGGTCAGCATATTAAGGAGATTGAGCTTGCTGAGACTCTGAATCGTTTGATTCCTTCTGCTGAACTGATGCGTTTTTGCTTGGATGGCTCAGAGGCAGTACAAACAGCTTTTAGGGTGGCAAGAGCAAAAACGGGTAAGCAAAAATTCCTTCGTTTTGAAGGTCATTACCATGGCTGGCTCGATAATGTTGCCTGGGGGATATCTACTCCATCTGCAGATGCATTGGGCAGCAGAGAAAACCCGAATGTATTTCCATGGTCTGCAGGCTTGCCTGAGCATTCTAAAGATGAGTTTATCATTCTGCCATGGAATGATCTTGATTTAGTTAAAAAGACGTTGGCAGACCATCACCATGAAATCGCTGCCATAATCACTGAGCCTATCATGTGTAATAATGGATGTATTGTTCCTCAGGAAGGCTTTTTGCAAGGCTTGCGCGGCCTCTGCGATCAGTATGGTATCGCCTTAATATTTGATGAGGTGATCACAGGCTTCAGAATGAGTATCGGCGGATCTCAACGCTATTTTGGTATTACTCCCGATATGTCAATTTTTGCTAAGGCCATGGGTAGCGGTTACCCGATCAGTGCCATCGTAGGGAAAAGAGAATGGATGAGCCTGATTGAGGAAGCAAAAGTGATTCATGCAGGTACTATGAATTCAAGTAACCCAACAATCGCTGCTGCATTGGCAACAATTGAAGTTCTGGAAAAGGAAAATCCATATGAGCGAATGTTCAGATTCGGAAATAAATTAATGGATGGATTAAGAAAAGCTGCAGCTGATCACAATCATAATTTATTGGTTCAAGGTCCGGGCCCAATGTTCAATATCGGATTCACTGATTTGAAATCTGTAAAGGATTACAGAGATACGCTAAGCTATGATCGTGCTAAATTGGGTAAATTTATTTCTGCCATGCATGATGAAAGGATCAGAATCATAGGTCGTGGTTTATGGTACATAAGTGCTGCCCATACCGAGGAGGATATTGATCATGCTATTGAGGTTTCAACAAGGGTATTGGGAAGCATATAATTACCTGTTTTATGGTCGAATCTTTGAAATAATCATAATTTCTTACAAATGCGGTTTAATTGATGAATATGGATACTGGGAAGCTTTTGGAAACTATCCTGCCAAAAGAAAGGATAAAATGCCGCTTAATTGATCTTGTTGCTTATGCTTCAGACGCTGGTTTTTATTACCTGCGACCTAAAGCCGTGGTACAGCCTGTCAGTGAAGAGGAAATTATCGCATTGTTGGCATTTTCGCACCAGCATAAAATTCCCATTACGTTTCGTGCAGGAGGCACCAGCTTATCCGGACAATCAATAACGGATGGTATTCTGGTAGATCTTAGCCAGTATTGGAATCAATTGATCATTGAGGAGGGGGGAAATTTAGTAAGAGTCCAACCCGGAATCACAGGTTCCATGGTTAATAACTACCTAAAAAAGCATAAAAGAAAGATTGGTCCCGATCCTTCCAGTATTGATGCGGCAATGATGGGAGGGATCCTGTCAAACAATTCAAGCGGAATGTGCTGTGGGGTTAGTCTGAATTCCTATCATACCACTAAACATATCCGGTTTATTCTTCCCTCAGGAAAAAGCTTTTCTACAGAGAATAAAGAGGATTATTTCCGTTTTGAGCAGGAATGCCCAGATATCTATTCATCCATTGTAAATTTAAGGCAACAGATAGCTGATAATCCGACACTTGCAGATCGTATCAGAACAAAATATCTAACCAAGAATACCGTGGGATACTCTTTGAATGCCTTCATCGATTATTCTCATCCTCTGGATATTTTTTCTCACCTTCTGATTGGTGCTGAGGGAACTTTAGGCTTTATTGCCGAAGCAGTGATGGAAACGGTGGCCGATTATCCTTATAAATCATCTGCATTTATATATTTTGAAAATATTTATTCTGCCTGCCAGGCAATCGAACCTTTAAGCCTGACAGGCGCTGAAGCCGTCGAATTAATGGACAGAGCATCTTTGCGTTCGATTGAAAACGTGAAAGGGGTACCTGCAATTCTGAAAACTCTACCTGAAGAAGCTGCTGCATTATTAGTGGAATATCAAAGCAATAGCTTGGATGAACTTCAGGCAAAAATTGAGAGCTTAAAGCCTTATTCAGCAAAATTTTTATTGCTAGAACCTATAAGTTTTACTTCCGATCCGGGTATTCAGGCTTTTTACTGGAAACTACGTAAGGGGATGTTTCCTGCCGTTGGTGCCGTGCGGGCAAGCGGAACAACCGTTGTTTTGGAAGATATTGCATTCCCCGTTGCACAGTTAGGTGATGCTATTCTCGACCTCCATGTGCTTTTTGCAAAATATAAGTATGATAATGCCATTATTTTCGGACATGCCAAGGATGGTAATATCCATTTTGTAGTTACCCAGTCTTTTAATTCTGCTGAGGAAGTCGACCGTTACGACCGGTTTTTGAGGGAGGTTGTTGAGCTGGTTGTCAATAAATATGATGGTACGCTGAAGGCAGAGCATGGCACAGGCAGGAATATGTCGCCTTTTGTGGAAACAGAATGGGGTACAGAAGCCTATCAGATCATGAAAAGTCTGAAAAAGATCATTGATCCTGAAAATCTTCTGAATCCGGGTGTGATCATTAATGAGAATAAGAACGCTCACCTTCATAACCTGAAATCTCTGCCCAGCGTGGAGCAGGAAGTGGATAAATGTATTGAATGCGGCTACTGTGAACATAAATGTCCAAGTAGAAATGTAACGCTTACTCCGCGTCAAAGGATTGTTGTGAGACGTGAACTTGCACTTTTGGAGGCAAATGGTAAATATGAACTTCATGCAGAATTGGTAAAGCAATATCAGTATGATGGTTTGGATACCTGTGCTGTTGATGGACTATGTGCCACCAGTTGCCCTGTAGATATCAATACAGGTGATCTGGTGAAAAGATTGCGCAGAGAAAGCCATTCTCCATTCTCCAATAAAGTGGCTTTGTCTATTTCAAAGAATTTCTATCTGGTTACAGTATTGGTGAACTTTGCACTCGAAGCCGGCACATTAGTGAATTCGGTATTTGGTAAAAATGCCATGATGGGATTAACTAAGGCATTTAAAAAAATAATTCCTGAATTCCCCTTATGGAGCAATCAGCTCATTACGAGCGGAGCTATTTCTGGTAAATACGTGAAGGAAATTGATCTTAGTACTAAAACCGGACCGGCAGTTGTTTATTTCCCAACCTGTATTTCAAGGGTGATGGGTGGTGCTCCCAATAAAAAAAGTATTCCAGATTCCTTCCTGAGCGTTTCAGAAAAATCAGGTATTCAGGTAATTATTCCAGCAGGTATTGAGGCTCTGTGCTGCGGACAGCTATTCTCCTCTAAGGGATACAATATGGCGTATGCAGATAAGTGTAATGAGACTATTGATAAACTCTGGACCGTAACCAATGAGGGGATGCTGCCTGTAATTCTGGATGTTACTTCCTGTTCACATACCCTGCAGCAATGCCGTCCTGTTTTGAATGACCTGAATAAGCAACGATTTGATCGTTTAAGTATTCTGGATAGCATTGATTACCTGCATGATTACGTTATTCCGGCTTGCGGACCAGTAGAAACAAAGGGCACAGTGGTATTGCACCCTGTTTGTTCATTGCAGAAAATGGGTCTTGAACGGAAGTTTGTTTCTGTGGCTTCACATTTTAGTGAAAAAGCAGAGGTGCCGATTCATTCCGGATGTTGCGGAATGGCTGGCGACCGAGGTTTTATTTTTCCAGAACTAACAGCATCCGCTACAGATCCTGAAGCTAAAGAAGTAATGAAAAATTCCTATGAAGGTTATTATTCATCTGGAAAGACTTGTGAAATATCCATGTCTGATGCAGTAGGAAAGAACTATGAATCCATTCTTTATCTTGCAGATGAGTGTATAAAAGTTTAATATGGTTCAATGACGGATGTTGTGGGTAAGGCTATTTTTTTTAACC
>JBIIWE010000139.1:0-6358 GCA_044339075.1 Daejeonella sp.
ACGATTCTTATTTAATGCCAACAGATCAACCTTTATTCCGGGAATACGCTGTGAAGCAAGGGCCAGACCGAAATTCATTCGGTTAAGTAATGATCCGGTATTGATCCAATATTGACCATTATCCGGAAAACCAGTTGGAGCCTGATAATAATACATTTTCTGTCCCATCCTGGTGATCCAGGTATTCAACTGGAACGGCAGTTTAATTTCAGCATTCATGCCTCTTACTGCACTTATTGCAAGTTCAAAAGGAGATTTTGTCTTTTCCCTTAATACCTCAGCTGTCCAGAATTCCGGAGAAGAAACCAAGCTAAACAGTACTTCTGATATATTCCCATCCTTCTCCCGAAATGTTTTCGCCATCTTTTCAATAAGCGCTTCCGAAGGTTTATCATTCACAAACCGGATGGCAAGCTTACGGGAAATAAATTTTGCAGTGGAAGGGTGTTCTGCAAGCATTTTCAATAATTCTAATCCTTCTTCATAACCACCATTAGCAGGGAAAACCTGACCAAGCACTAGCTTTTCACCCCGATCATGACGATTGGCTGCAAAAAGAAAATCACCATCGAAAACAAAGCCTCTTTTCTTCAGGTTCTCCTCGCCTGCTTTTTCAATCATATTTTTTACTGGAGCTCCATAGGCATTTTCCATGGGAGCAACAGTCCAGCCCGTCAAAACACGAGCTGCCTGAGTAACATCCGACTGGGTATAGCCTCCATCAACACCCAGTGTATGCAATTCCATTACTTCACGAGCATAATTTTCATTAAGCCCCTGATTTTTACGATTCTGCTGTACCTTCTTCAATGCTTTTGCCCTGGTGGAAGAAGTATCTGCCATTTGTGATTCTAACCTTGCAGCTATCTGCTTACGCATCTTTTCATTGACAGGATTACTTACACTTTCAGCCGGACCTGCACTGCTAAAGTTGTCGAGAAAGAAAAGCATAGCCGGAGATTTAGCAGTAGCAACAAGCAGATCTTCAAACTTACCATATACATTTGGCCTGATCACATCCCTTTCATAAGCAGGAATGTATTCTGCACTTATATTTTTGGTAACTGATACATTAAAATGATTGAACCAGAAATCGGTCAGTATTTCCTGCATCTGATTATTACTATATGCTGCTCTTACTATTTTCTGATTAACTAACTGCCTGAATAGTTCAGCTTGTGGTCTGTAGCCTTTTTCACGCATATAAGCCCCTAGCTGTTCCCGGTATTTCTTCATATCAGACAGATTCACCGAATCCTTATTGATCACGCCGTCGCGAATAGCCAAACGTAAAACCTGCGCATTTTTAGGGAATAATTTAACAACTTCTGAATTGCTTAAATTAATGGCATCATAAGAGCTCAGGATCTTATTCAGCTCATCATCGTTCTGTTTCGCAGCTAACTGTTCTGCAAACCACTTCTCCAGACCTATTTTAAGTACTTCATCGATATCTCCCGGACGGGCACCAAAAGTAAAACGATTTAATAAATGTGCTGCCGCCTGACGCTCAGTCAGACCTGATTTTTTATATGGAAACCTAATCGCTGTGGATTCAGGAACAAGAAATGCCGAAAAGAGAATTCCGCAAAAAATAACCGCAAAAGGCAAAAAAAAGTATTTCAGTATATGTTTCATCATTATTTCCAAGCTTTGTTATAATCAGACTATTGAAATCATGAAAGGATTAAATTTAAACTGATTAATTATTATCTAAATTGAAAATGATCAGAGATCTTACAGGAATGATCAATTCGTATTAATCGCTCAGATTAGTTTTTCAGTATCTCATAATTTACCAGACACTGACCATCTTTATATTAGACTATTCGCTTAAAGCCTTATCTTTGCAAATAATTTAAAAGGACGCATATAAGTGGTCTAAATAATTCAATGAGTAAAAGAGGTAGAGTATTGGTTGCCATGAGTGGCGGAGTAGATAGTTCAGTAGCAGCTGTTATGCTACACGAACAAGGCTATGAAGTGATCGGGCTGACCATGAAAACCTGGGACTATGCCTCTTCGGGGGGCTCCTCTAAAGAAACCGGATGCTGCAGTCTGGATAGCATCAATGACGCTCGTGCATTAGCTGTTGCTTATGGATTTCCACATTATATACTTGACATTAGAAGTGAATTTGGTGATTTTGTGATCGATAACTTTGTAGATGAATATTTATCAGGCAGAACCCCTAACCCATGTGTTTTATGCAATACCCATATCAAGTGGGAAGCATTACTTAAACGTGCAGATAAATTAGATTGTGAATTTATAGCTACCGGACATTATGCCAATATTCGTGTTCAGGATAGTGGGCGTTATGTAATTTCTAAAGGGAAAGATGAACATAAAGATCAATCTTATGTCTTGTGGGGTGTTTCTCAGGAAAACCTCGCCCGTACCCGCTTTCCACTAGGAAGCTTCGCAAAATCTGAAATCAGACAAATGGCAAAGGATATGGGGCAGTTGGAGTTGGCCAATAAATCTGAAAGTTATGAAATCTGTTTTGTTCCCGACAATGATTACAGATCTTTCTTAAGGAATAAAGTTGATGATCTAGACGAACGCATAGGCCCAGGAAATTTTATGCTTAGCGATGGCACCCTAGCAGGGAAACATCTCGGATATCCTTATTATACTATAGGACAGCGTAAAGGATTAGGCCTTGCTTTTGGACACCCGATGTTCGTTACCCGGATTCTTCCTGAAAGTAATACGGTTATGTTAGGCACCATCGAAGAGCTTGAGAAATCAGAAGCGATCGTTAGAAATATCAATCTGGTTAAATATGAAAGCATATCTGAGCCACTAGATGCCATAACCAAGATCCGGTATAAAGATTCAGGTGCTATGAGTACTCTCGTGCAGGATGGAGATAACATTAAAATAAATTTCCACCATTCGGTGTCAGGTATTGCTCCTGGACAATCGGCTGTATTTTATGAAGGAAATGATCTCCTTGGCGGCGGTTTTCTGGTCTAAAATTTCCCTGTAATTTGAGTACAAAAATTTTCTTTTCTCTTAAATTCTGCCCTATTTCAGCATGTATTCTGCGATTTTGCAAATGACTGATTTGTCATTCCCTTTAATATTACCTTTATTTGCATTATATCATTGAACTGAATGGCTAAAAATTTACTTATTGTTGAGTCACCGGCTAAGGCCAAAACAATTGAAGGATACCTGGGAAAAGATTTTCTTGTAAAATCAAGCTATGGTCATATTCGTGACCTGATCAAGACCGATGATGCCATTGATGTTAGCCATAATTTCGAACAGCGCTATGAAGTTCCATCAGATAAAAAAGCAGTGGTCAATGAATTAAAAAGATTAGCTAAAGATGCAGAAATGGTATGGCTTGCATCGGATGAGGACCGTGAAGGAGAAGCAATTTCATGGCACCTTTTTGAAACGCTAGGCTTGAAAGAAGATAAAACAAAGCGTATTGTTTTCCATGAGATCACCAAAACTGCCATTCTTAAAGCCATTGAATCACCAAGAAAAATTGATTATAATTTAGTTTATGCTCAGCAA
Source organism: Daejeonella sp. (assembly GCA_044339075.1). Taxonomy (GTDB): domain Bacteria; phylum Bacteroidota; class Bacteroidia; order Sphingobacteriales; family Sphingobacteriaceae; genus Daejeonella. The sequence goes on from JBIIWE010000139.1 coordinate 3,535, forward strand.
GCCCGTCGTGTTTTAGATCGTCTGGTAGGATTTGAGTTATCGCCGGTACTTTGGAAAAAAGTAAAACCTTCCCTTTCTGCAGGTCGCGTACAATCTGTTGCGGTTCGTTTGATCGTAGACAGAGAACGTGAAGTAAACAAATTTACCGCCACAGCCGCATTCAAGGTCGTAGCGATATTTTACACCGATAAACAAAAGGAAATATTTAGGGCCGAACTACCCGAACGTTTTGAAAAGGCACCTGAGGCAGAAAATTTCCTAAAAGATTGCATAAATGCAGTTTATACTGTAAGAAGCCTCGAAACCAGACCCACAAAAAGAAGTCCGTCGGCTCCCTTTACAACCTCAACCCTGCAACAAGAAGCCAGCAGAAAATTAGGCTATTCAGTTGCAAGAACAATGCAAGTGGCGCAAAAATTATACGAAAGCGGAAAGATCACGTATATGCGTACCGATTCCGTAAACTTATCGGATACCGCATTAAATGCAGCTGCAGCAGAGATAAAATCTGCATATGGAGAAAAATATCATCAATTAAGAAAATATAAAACTAAATCGGCTGGTGCACAGGAAGCTCACGAAGCCATTCGCCCTACTTATTTTGAACAGCATACCATCAGCGGCGACTCATCAGAACAAAGATTATATGATCTGATCTGGAAACGTTCTATTGCTTCACAAATGTCAGAGGCTAATTTTGAAAAAACCACGGCTAAAATCAGTATTACTACACGCAGTGAGGAGTTTATTGCCAATGGTGAAGTGATGAAGTTTGATGGTTTCCTGAAAGTGTATATGGAGTCAACAGACGAAGAAGACGCAGAGATCAATCTAGATGAAGACAATGACAACTCCATACTTCCTCCATTAGCGCAAGGCCAGACGCTTAATTTGCGTGAAATGAACGCCACAGAGCGATATTCACGACCTCCGGCACGTTATACAGAAGCAAGCCTTGTTAAAAAGCTTGAAGAGCTTGGCATTGGTCGTCCTTCAACCTATGCACCAACGATTTCAACCATACAGAATCGTGGATATGTTGTTAAAGAAGATCGTGAAGGAAAACAACGTAAGTTTCAGGTGCTCAGCCTAAAGGATAGTCAGATCAGCGCAGCTATAAAGACAGAAAATACAGGAGCAGAAAAAAATAAACTATTTCCAACTGATATTGGTGCTGTCGTGAATGATTTTCTGGTTGAACACTTTAATGGGATCGTAGATTTTAATTTCACCGCAAAAGTTGAGAAAGAATTTGATGAGATAGCACAGGGATTGAAAAACTGGACAGAGATGCTCCGGACATTCTACAACCCTTTCCATTTGGAAGTTGAAACTACTTTACAAAATGCAAACCGTGCAAGTGGTGAACGTGAATTAGGCAATGATCCTGAAAGTGGTAAAAAAATATCTGTTCGCATAGGTCGCTATGGCCCTTTTGTACAAATTGGTGAATCTGCAGAGCATGAGGAGGACGAAAAACCCAGGTATGCAAGTCTGCGATCAGGACAAATGATCGAAAGCATCTCTTTAGAAGAAGCGCTGGATCTTTTTAAACTTCCTTTTCAATTAGAAGACTATCAGGAAAAAGAGTTGAGTGTTGGTGTTGGCCGCTTTGGCCCATATATTAAATGGGGAGATAGTTTCATTTCATTACCGAAAGGAGAAGATCCTTTATCGGTCAATTTAGATCGTGCAGTTGAACTTATCAATGAGAAAAACATTGCAGATGCTCCTATTGCACATTTCCAGGAATTGCCTGTAACTAAGGGGAAAGGACGTTTCGGGCCATTCATTAAATGGAATAACCTCTATATAAATGTCCCTGTACGATTCAATTTTGAAACACTGGGCCAAGCTGAAATTGATGAACTGATCAGTAAGAAAATTGAGAAAGAAGCAAATCGTTTTATCCAGGAATGGCCAGCTGAAAAAATTGCTATTGAAAACGGCAGATGGGGACCTTTCATTCGTTTTCAAAAAGAAATGCTGAAACTCCGCAAAAATCCGGCTACGAATGATAAATATACAGCTGAAGATCTTTCCCTGCTTTCTCTTGATATAGTAAAAAAACTAATTTCAGAGCAAGTTCCCGATGCATTTACCGTAAAATCTAAAAAGGCTGTCAAAAAATCTCCTGCAAAGAAAAATCCGGCTAAACGTCTTGTAAAAAAATAAGTTAGTCGCGCTGTTTTTCCAGCTTCTCTACTTTTAATTAAACCTACATCAGGTTTAATAATAATTATATTCTGATGAAAAAAGATCTTCCGGAAAACATAGTCGAAAATATAGCGATAGCCATCGTAATGGAATCAGCAAGCCCGGAAGCAAAACTTTGGAAAGTGTATTTAATCAACTTCAAGAATGATGCTCTTGAAACTGTTCTGGTAAATTCTAAGGGTTATGGAGAAAAAGACGGCGAGAAAATAAAAACATCCATTCTGCGACATTCAATAGGTAATGTTCCTGCAAAATCATTTGCAGAGATAGAACTTATTGATGAACAAGTGTTTGGATTAACCAATGAATATTGGCTGAGTTATTACATCAGCGGACAGATTTTTGATAAAAAATTTATTTTCGTCCCCGAAAGTATCGTTGATACCAACATGATCCGGGTACCCATATTGAACAAACCGGGTGTAATGATTGGAGATTTGATAAATCCTTTAGAAAAACCAATTTTCTGAATTGAAAGCTTCATTAGATAAATGAATGAACTAAGCTGACCGTTTACTCAATAAAATATTAAATAACAGAAGAATAGTGTAGCTTGACATTTATTAACGCAATATCTCTATGCTAGAAAACATTGATCTGCAACAGG
>JBIIWE010000140.1:0-6319 GCA_044339075.1 Daejeonella sp.
TGCTGTAATACTGGCAATAGATAAGATGCAGTTTTTCCTGTACCTGTTTGTGCGCAGGCGATCAGATCTTTATGTTGAAGTATTAATGGAATTGCCTGTGCTTGTATTGGAGTAGGTTTAACATAACCCATACTCTGTAAACCTTCAAGTAATTGAGGGTCAAAATTAAAATCGCTAAATGTCAAGTTGCTGGAATAATTATTAAATAATTACAAAGGTAGTTAAAACATAGGACTTTGTTAATTGACTGTTCTAGTTTAACTTGAAAGCGACAATTTAGAAAAATGAGCTCAAATGCATGAAATATCTTCAGTTTTGTTTTGAATACTATTGTTTCTATAAAATTTCAATCGATTTATTAACACCCATGAATTTCTCAACAAATAAAATCTTTATGGAATTTTTTCCTAGTTTTGAATCCCGTACAATACGATGTTTTTATTGCCAATAATAGCTAAATAACTATTATTTCAATACAAACTCTAAGAAATCCTACAGATATCATGACTAAATACATTTTTGTTACGGGCGGCGTTACTTCGTCGTTAGGAAAAGGTATTATTTCCGCTTCTCTTGCGAAACTTCTTCAATCCAGAGGATACCGGGTTACCATACAAAAGTTCGATCCTTATATAAACATTGATCCGGGAACTTTGAACCCTTATGAGCATGGCGAATGTTATGTTACTGAAGATGGAGCTGAGACGGACCTTGATCTTGGACATTATGAGCGTTTTCTGAATGTTCCTACCTCACAGGCCAATAACATCACAACCGGACGTATTTATCAGAATGTGATCAACAAGGAACGGGAAGGAGCTTATCTCGGAAAAACAGTTCAGGTTGTACCTCATATCACGGATGAGATTAAACGCAATATGAAAATATTGGGCGATACAGGGAATTTTGATATTGTAATTACAGAACTAGGAGGTACAGTTGGTGATATTGAATCTTTGCCATTCATCGAAGCTGTAAGACAATTACGCTGGGAGCTTGGTTCAGGAAATTCTCTGGTTATTCATTTAACTCTGGTTCCTTTTCTGGCTGCTGCAGGTGAATTGAAAACAAAACCTACTCAGCATTCTGTAAAAATGCTACTTGAATATGGTATTCAGCCAGATATTTTAGTTTGTCGTACAGAACATCATATACCACAGGAATTACGCAAAAAAATCGCGCTCTTCTGTAATGTCAACCTCAATGCAGTAATTGAATCGATAGATGCTACTACTATCTATGATGTTCCATTACTCATGTTGAAGGAGCAACTAGACAAAACTGTTTTAAGTAAACTTAAACTGCCTCAAAAAAATGAACCAGATCTTGAAAGCTGGAAGGATTTTCTAGGGCGTTTAAAAAACCCAACTAATGAGATTACAGTTGGTCTGGTAGGAAAATATGTGGAATTACCTGATGCCTATAAATCGATCACCGAGGCTTTTATTCATGCAGGAGCTAAAAATGAATGCAAGGTTAAAGTAAAATGTATTCAATCAGAAAAAATTACCAAAGACAATGTTGCTGAAAAGCTAAAAGGGCTTGATGGTGTACTTGTTGCTCCCGGATTTGGAAGTCGTGGTATTGAGGGTAAGATAGAAGCTATACAATATGTTAGAGAACATGAAATTCCATTCTTTGGAATTTGCCTTGGGATGCAATGTGCAGTTGTAGAATTCGCGCGTAATGTATTGGGAATAAAAGATGCGCAAAGCAGTGAGATAGATGAAAATTCCAAAAATCCGGTGATCTCCATGATGGAGGAACAGAAAAAAATAAAAAATAAAGGTGGCACTATGCGTTTGGGATCCTATACATGTGATCTGAAAAAAGGTAGTAAAGCAGCTTCAATTTATGGTAAAACCAGAATCACTGAACGTCATCGTCATCGCTATGAATTCAATAATAAGTATTTAGAGCAATTTGAGAAAGCAGGCATGATAGCCTCAGGAATCAATCCTGAAAATAATCTAGTTGAGATTATCGAGTTAAAAAATCATCCTTTTTTCGTTGGGGGACAATTCCACCCCGAATTAAAATCTACAGTTGATAATCCTCACCCACTTTTTGTTAACTTTGTCGCCGCTTCAATTCTTCATTCTAAAAAGAAGTAAAAGCATTACAACAAAACAGATTATTAAACGTAATGGATAGAAATACATTTACGGGTCTCTTTTTGATTTTAATCATATTAGTAGGCTCAACTTTTTTAATGCAACCCTCAGATGAAGACATCAAAAGGGAAAAGGCAAAACAAAGTCAAGACTCAATAGCAAGAGTAAAAAAGGCAGAATCACCTGTAATTGTTCAAGACAGCACCAAAACTGTTGTCTTACCAGCCATAGATTCAACCCTGATCAAATCAGGACCATTTGGTTCTGCACAATCAGGAAGTAGCGAGCCGATTGTTCTTGAAAATGAGTTTCTGAAAGTCAAAATCAGTCCTAAAGGTGGTCGTATTGCATCCGTTGAACTTAAAAAGTTCAAAACCTATAGCCAATTACCTTTGATCATGTTCGAAGGTCAGGGTAATAAATTCGGCTTGATCTTTGGAGCAGCCGGAAAGAATATCAGCACAAATGATCTTTATTTTCAGCCTTTAGGCACTTCAGTTAGTGTAGCTAAAAATGACTCTGTTTCATTAACCATGCGACTGAATTATTCTGAAAGCAAATACATTGATTATATCTACTCATTTAATGGCGATAGTTATAATGTTGGTTTAACCATTGCAACTAAAGGAATGCAGGATGTGGTTACTCCTACCCAGAAACATCTGACCTTAAACTGGGAAACTATCCTTAAACAGAAAGAGAAGGATCTTGTTAGTGAACAAAGATATTCAAGTGCCTATTTCAAGCAAGGCGATGAAAGTGTAGATTATTTAAGTCTTACAGAATCAGAAACCAAAGCTCTGAATGAAGGAAAAATAAAGTGGTTTTCATTTAAACAACATTTCTTTTCAAATGTTCTGATCGCAAAAAATAGTTTTGATAAAGGTGAATTGATCGTAAATACGAGTCCCGATTCCAGTACTGTAAAAAGTTTTGCTGCCAATATGCAGATTCCCTTTGAAAGAGAAGATGTTACTTCTTATCCAATGAATTTCTACTTTGGTCCAAATCAGTTGAATATTCTTGAAAAACAAGGATTTGATATTGAAAAACAAGTAGATCTTGGTTATTGGCCTTTAAAGTATATCAATAGATGGGTTGTATTACCTGTTTTTAGCTTTCTTGAACGTTTTGGATGGGGATATGGTTTGATCATTCTTGTACTGACCGTACTTCTTAAAATGGTTCTTTTACCATTAACTTATAAGTCTTACCTATCCATGGCAAAGATGCGTATCCTTAAGCCAGAGATGGATGAGATCAAAGGAAAAGTTGGTGAAGATAATCCTACACTCTTGCAACAGGAATATTTAAAACTATACAAGAAAGCGGGTGTAAATCCACTTGGAGGTTGTTTGCCGATGTTACTTCAGCTGCCCATCATCATGGCTTTCTTCTTCTTTTTCCCTAATTTATTTGAACTTCGTCAGAGAAGCTTCCTTTGGATGGACGATCTTTCAACATTTGATGCATTCTTCCAGATGGGATTTAATTTACCATTCCTTGGTAACCACATCAGTTTAATGTGTATTCTGATGACCATTTCTACTCTAATCTATACTTATTTTAACAATCAGGTATCAGGAGCTACTGGTCAGATGAAATACATTGGTTATATCACCCCAATCATTTTCTTTGGAGTATTGAACAGTTACCCAGCCGGACTTAATTATTATTACTTCCTGGCCAACATGATGACCTTTGCTCAACAATACATAATTCGAATGTTTGTGAATGATGATAAGATCCATGCGCAGATCCAGGAAAATAAAAAGAAGCCTCAATCCGATAAGAAAAAATCAGGATTTCAGCAAAGAATGGAGGACTATATGAGGCAACAGCAGCAGACTAAAACTCAACCTGCAAGCTCTGCAAAGAAAAAATTGAAATAATATTAAAGAACTTTCATATAAAACGCTGACAGAATTTAAAAAATTGTCAGCGTTTTTTAGCTTTAATTCTGGTATAGTTCTGTTCCATTGTTTCAAAAACTAATTCCTTCTCTCCAAGTTCTTTGATCAAAAACGGAAATTCTCTTTTTCCACCGCCTTCAAGTGATTCGGTATACCGAATCATTTTCCCATCCATTCTGTAAGTTCCGTGAGATAACTGCTTTCCTCCCCAATTAATGAGAAGATTACTGTCAGCATAAAAAACAATCGATGGCTTTTCTCTTTCTAATTCTGCACTACTCAAACTATCTTGAGGATTAAAGTTCTGTACTTCAACATAATCCCATGTTCCGTAAAGATCTTTCCGTTCTATTTCTCTAACACAGGAAGAGCATAATAAAATAATAACAAAGAGTATAGAAGAAGTGAATTTCATAAAATGGAAACAATTTTATTTATAGATGTGAGAGAATGTGTCATAAAATAATTATCAAGCAATATTTATTTTAATTAAAAGTCATTGCTGTCCGGTTAAAATTTAGACGTTTACTATTTACGGACTGAATCATTTGTAAACGCATTATTTTTGTTTTTGGAAAATAGAACCTCCCCTTATGTTTGAAACAGGGATAATTGGTTCTGATTCACGTTGTTTAGGTCTCGCCAATCTCCATCAGGTTTTTTCAAGAACTTGAAAAGATCAATATAGGTCATCAAGTGATACCGGATGACGGACATCATATTAGAGAAGGCCCATTTTCGTTTTGCTTTTCTTTGAATGACTAGCATGATCAGCCCAATTATCAGGCTGACCCAAATTTGGATTTCGATTGCATTTTGATTATCCCCCAGAAAATATTTTAGGGGGAAGTTTTGTTTTAATCGTTTAAAGAGGGTTTCAATTTGCCAGCGCTGTTTATAGATTTCGGCTATTTTATCAGCGGCCAGTTCAAAATTATTGGAAATAAACTCATAAACCCGATCCTGTTCAGCATGATAAAAAGCTACCCGGCGCAAGGTGATGGTTTGTTTATCTTTGAGTACTTCAATCCGCTCGTCTTTTAAAACCCCGGAATGGATATGGTCACCGACAGGAAACTCCTCCAAACTTTGATAAACGGCGTTGTCTTTTTGCCTGGTCACAAAATAAATATCGTCAAGCGTCCAGTTATGGTATTGCAGATAATCTACATATCCTTTATCAAACACGACAAAAGAGCCCTTCTTTAAGTCCAGTTCTTTTAAAAAAGTATGGTCATGGGTGGCAGCCGAAGTAAAACGAACTAGGCAGGGCACATCCTCGCGAGCATTGATCATCGTATGCATTTTGATACCACCCTTTTTTTTACCTTCAAGTGGATTGCGGCCAGCACCCTTTAAAACATCACTAAATAAGCTGATGGTGGATGAATCCACGATCTTTAAATCCTTCAGTGGAAGTGTTCTGGGATTGCTGTCCGATAAAAAATGCTTGTACTGATTATAGATGGATTGATAGATAGCGGCGAATACGCTGCTTGAACGTTTTTTGTTCGCATCGGACAGCGTACTGCGTTTCGGGTAGTTGCTCAAACCTAAATGATTGATTTTTCCCTCACAGGCTAACATAATACTGCTGACTTCCCGCAATGAGCTACTCCCACTAAGGGTGGCAAAGATCATGGTTACCAAATGATCATAAGTCTTAAAGCGCTTGTAATAACGGTCACTCATTTGTTTTTTCGCTGTTCGGGCAATAATAGATGCCGGAATGAATTTTAGTACCTGAGAAATTATCGGCTGTCCGCTAAAGTTTTTAGATTTGTTCATGCTTGAAAGTGTCGTAACTTAAAAGTATGAACTAACGGGGTAGTTTCGGCTACTCCGTTTATCTTTTTGATTTTTTATCGGACACTACTGATTTCTTATATAATAACTTCGAAGGGAGTGAATCCAGAGCATAATACTTATGATCTACTATCTTTCCTTTCACGTTTATAATTCTAAAACCTGAACTATCTGCACCTAAGGGCCTACCTACGGGACCGGTTGTGATCATTTCCATATCGCCAAATTTGCCATAGGCATTACGATGATAGTGTCCTGCAAATACCTGTTTAACACCATATGTTTTGAAAAGCTCAAGATATATTTGACGTCGCTCAGTATTAATATTAAAATACTCATCAGGTTCATTGGAATCTTTTAGAAACAAGGAATGATGCATAAAGACCATAATATTCCTGGCATTTGACTTTTTCGCATCCTTAAGTACTTGAATCAACCACTCCAACTGGTTTGCAGCTTCAATAGGTGCAAGCGAAGGATCTTTGA
>JBIIWE010000141.1:0-6312 GCA_044339075.1 Daejeonella sp.
GTGCGGATGTAAAAAACGCCTATGATGAATTTTATCTTGGGCGTAATGAGCAATGGCGTATGCTGGGTGCCCGATACAAGGCAAATAATATTATTGATGTAAGTAAAGGGCATGACTTTAAAAAAGTTCTAGAAGTAGGTGCAGGCGATGGAAGTATTTTAAGGCATCTTTCTGTATGGAATACCTTTCCTGAAATGCATGCTCTGGAAATATCTCAAAGTGGGGTTGATCAGATTAAAAAACTTGGACTTAAAAGTCTAAGCTCAGTTAATATTTTTGATGGTTATCATATCCCGTTTAAGGATAATGAGATCGATCTTGTTATATTATCTCATGTACTGGAGCATGTTGAATTTGAAAGGATGTTATTACGTGAGATCAAGCGTGTTTCAAAATTCCTGATCATTGAGGTTCCTTGCGATTACCGATTTGGTGTAGATAAAAGGATGAAACATTTTTTGAACTATGGTCACATCAATATGTACACGCCATCCTCTTTGCGCTTTCTGGTGCAATCAGAAGGGTATGAAGTTTTGAGTGATAAGGTCTCCATGATCGAGCCGGAGGTAACGAAGTTTAATACCTTTATAAATCAGAAAAAAGCCAAAAGCCTTTTCACAACTCTGCGTATTGATCTGGAGTTCTTGGTAAAGAAGTTTATCATCAGCATCAGCGGTAAAAAGAGACATGAGTCTTTTGCTAATGCCTATACAGCCCTTTTAAGAAATCAGGGTGATCTTGACATTTTTTAAATTGTACTAATTACGCTGGAAATCTATGAAGGCAATTCTTTTTTCAATACCTCTTCTGTTAATTTTATTTCTGCAGCTAATCAGCGGGGGAAGATTTCATGGATCAGAATTTAGGAATGGATTTGCTGATACGATTGGTCTCAGGGATGAATTTTCTAAATCACCGGTACTTTCTGCTTCTGAATCTATCAAAAAAATGAAACTGGAAGAAGGTTTCAATATTCAGATCGTAGCGGAAGAACCACTACTTAATTCGCCCGTTGCTATGAATTTTGATGACAAGGGCCGTATCTGGGTGGTGGAAATGGAAAATTACATGCCCGATACCTTGGGTTCTGGTGAGGATCTGCCAACAGGTAAGATCGTGATTCTTAGTGATACAAATAGAGATGGAAAGATGGATGAAAGGAAAATATTTTTGGATTCCCTTGTCTTACCACGTGCCATGAGTTTTTTTGAAAATGGAATTCTGGTTGCCGAATCACCGAATTTATGGTTCTATGAAATTTCAAATGATAAACCTATTAGTAAAGTATTAGTTGATGCGGCTTATGCTGAAGGTGGAAATGTAGAACACCAGCCCAATGGATTGTTCAGAGCTTTGGATAACTGGATCTACAATGCTAAATCTGGCAAACGGTACAGAAAGAAAGAGGGTAAATGGCTGATTGAAAGGACTCATTTCCGCGGACAATGGGGAATCTCTCAGGATGATCAAGGCCGAATTTTCTATAATAACAATTCTGAAAATCTTCAGGGAGATTATTTTAGTCCTGGTTGGGGTGCATCCAATGAAAATCAGCAAAGAGTAGCCGGTTTTTCAGAAAGTATTATCAAGAATAATAAAGTGTATCCTATCAGGCAGACTCCGGGAGTTAACAGGGCATACATGGCTGGTATTGTTGATGATAGCCTGCGTTTGGTCAATTTTACAGCCGCATGCGGGCCAGTAATTTTCAATAGCACCTTATTTGGTGAGGATTATTATGGAAATGCTTTTGTTGCTGAACCCTCTGCAAATCTTATTAAGCGGAATATCCTGACAAATACGGGTTATATAGTTACTGGGAAACAGGCCTATGAAGGCCGTGAATTTTTGGCTAGTACCGATGAACGGTTCAGACCTGTGAATTTGTCTGTAGGACCCGACGGAGCTCTGTATATAGTAGATATGTACCGAGGAATTATTCAGCATAAAACCTATTTGACCTCGTATTTAAAAGGCCAGATTAAGGCAAGAGACCTGTCTGGGCCAATTAATTACGGTCGGATTTATAAAATAGTTCCCAATGGCAAAAAGGCAGGTAGATTGAGTATTCCCAATGATTATCGTCGTTTAATGAAGCTATTAGATCATTCAAATGGCTGGGTTCGTAACAAGGCTCAGCAAATGATTGTTGATTCAAAAAATAAAGCACTCGAGATTCCCCTAAGAGAAATTTTAAATAAAACCAACAGTCCATTGGCAGCAATTCATGCACTATGGTCAATGGAAGGATTGTCTGTGTTAAAGAAAGAGGATGTACTTCCTTTATTGAAAAATAATGACTGGGCAATTCGAATGCAGGCATTAAGCTGTGTTCCTTCTGTCATTAATAAGGAGAATTATAAAGAGTTTCTGACCATTTTTAGGCTGATATTAAATCAGGATGATACCCTTGCAGCTCCATATCTGGCATTTTTGAATTCATATCTGGCAACTTTTGATTCAATTGCCGCAAAACAATTATTGATGAATTTGGCAAAAAAATATCCCAATAATATTTATGTAGCCGATGCGGTGATTAGCAATTTAAAGAATAGGGAAACAGTATTTTACACTGAGCTTGCAGCTGATACGAGTTTTGCTATCAGTAAGCGATTGAAAAAGGTCATTGAAGACAAGGAAAAAAAGAGTGGAAATTCAGTGGATGTTTCAAAGGAATATCCTAAAGGTGCAGCTCTGTTTCGTTCAATTTGCCAGACATGCCATAGTGCTGATGGTAATGGAATAAATGGACTGGCGCCTCCTCTAAACAAGTCTGATTGGGTTACAGGGGATAAGAACAGGTTGATTCAAGTTATTTTATATGGTTTAAGCGGACCTATTAAAATTGGTAATAAGGTTTATAAATCCCCTGAAATTAGCGGTGAAATGCCGGGGCTTGCCTCGAACAGCAATTTTTCTGATGAGGATATAGCACAGGTAGCGAGTTATATTCGAAATTCATGGGCCAATAAGGCAAATAAAGTATCGAGAGAAACTGTAGCGGAAACTCGATTGAAATATACAGGTCGACAATCAGCTTTTACTGAGGCAGAACTTAATAAGTAGTTTGAAAGTGATTTATAAGAAACATTTTCAATTTTTTACCCGACTCTACCATTTCAAATTTTAATTATTCAACATGCAAAATTTTGCACCGATAGCTTTATTTGTTTATAACCGTCCGGAACATACCAGGCGAACGATCAAGTTTTTAAAGCAAAATTTATTAGCTGGAGAATCCCGTCTTTTTATTTTTTCTGATGCTTCTAAAAATGAAAGTAACCAAACGCTTGTTGAGGAAGTCAGGGAGATCATCAGATCTGTAGATGGTTTTAAGGAGGTTGAAATTATTGAGCGAAAAAGTAATATGGGATTGGCTGATTCAATCATAGATGGAGTCAGCAGATTGGTAAAGGAGTATGGCAAGGTGATCGTATTTGAAGATGACCTGATTAGTTCAAGTTATACACTGCAATATTTTAACGATGCTCTGAAACGTTATCAGAATGAAGAGAAGGTCATGCATGTCGGGGCCTATATGTATGCATTGAAGGACGAGAGTTTACCTGAGACATTTTTTTATCGCGCTGCCACCAGCTGGGGATGGGCTACATGGGATCGTGCCTGGAAGAATTTTGAGCCAGATATTGATCAATTGATTAGTCAGTTTAGCAGGGAAAAAAAGTATCAGTTTTCCATTGAGGGGACTATGAATTTTTGGAAGCAGATTGAAGAATTTAAAAACGGGAAAAATAATTCCTGGGCTATCCGATGGTATGCCTCAATTTTTCTGAAGGGGGGATTGACACTGAATCCATCCCAATCATTGATTAATAATATTGGTCATGATGGTACAGGAATTCATTCCGGCTTGAATGATATCTATAATGTGATCATAAATCCACGACCTATCCTTTCTTTTCCAGAAAAAATTGAGGAGGATCAGCAGGCTTATCAGTCCATTAAGGAGTTCCTTGAAAATCGGAAGGGAAGTTTTTGGCAAAGAATACTTCGTTTTGCCAAACAGAAAATTAACCGTGCTTAAAGCTTATTTTTAGCCTCCAGTATGATGTAGGGTGACAAAATCTTTGATTCAAATGGGATGATGGTAGTAGCGACTTTTCCGATAAACCAGATGGATTTAATAAAGGCCTTAGTGAGTATTGATTTCTGAGCCTTATTTTCAAGCCAGACACTGTATTTACCAATATACGATGACTGAACTACCATTAAACCAAGGTCTTTCAAAGTATTTTTTAGCAATTCTGGGTCCATACAATCGATATTATGCTTCAGATAATTATCTCGGTCGAAAGTCTTTTGAACCCAGCCATTCACACCTCTGAAATTCGGGAGGGTAATGAATAAGGTACCTTCGGGTTTTAAGAATTCCAGATGCCTCTGTATGATATCCTTTGTGTCCTTAAAATGTTCTATTAAGCCGCAGGAAAGTACCAGATCATATTTTTCTTTCGGTTGATATTGGAAAAGATCTGCTTCAATTAGGGTGATATCGTCTTCATTCAGACCATTTCTTGCTAATACCTTTCTTAAGATATCCGGGTGGATGAAATAATCGAATAAGGTAGTGTTTACATCTAAATATTTTCTGAGGAAGATTGAATAATAACCTGGAAATCCGCCAAGTTCTATAGCGGTTTGAATCTTATTTTTTTTGATTATTTGTTCCAGCTGCTGGTGGAATAAATAATTTTCATCTATTGAAATGGCCAGATCAGGTTTTGATTCCCAGTAGTTTGTCCAGAATTTCCGGTCGGTTAATTGATTCTCCATGCATCAGCAAAGAAAACAAAAAGATTACATATGCAGATGGTTTTAGAAAGGAATTCATTTGTATTGGAAATCAATTCCTGCTGTTTTGTAAATGGATTCGTCTGAGATTATTTAAACTATATAAATTTTCCTCTCCAACAATTAGCGGATAAAAAAATGGTATTAATATTTTTAGTTTTAGCAAATTCCCTAGCCACCCAGTGTCCACCGCTGTTCCGAGGGACTCCATTGGAGCGGGGGAATCAAAGGGGGTGTTCATTCATTCTGTCTTGTCCAAAAATGAGCAAGTCTAAAATTGTTTAATTGGCTAAAAACCACCCCCTACCCCCGCCAGCGGGGGACAGTATATCGGATAAAGAAATCCAGTTTAATACTGAATCATTAAATTAAATCAAATTTCTTAGCCACCCAGTGTCCACCGCTGGCGGGGGAATTAAAGGGGGTGGTTTTTCTCAAATTCCTCGATAAATTCGTTGATCTTATAAAAAACATCATTAATATGATCTAATACATCCTCATCATCAAAACGTAACACGGTAAATCCTACTTTTCTGAGTGCTTCATGCCTTTGGAAATCGTTCAATCCTACCTCCTCCCAATGGTGTGTAAGCCCATCAACTTCAATTATGAGTAAAAGTTCTTTACACATAAAATCAGCAATATAATTTAAGACAGGCCTTTGACGTCGAAAGAGGTATCCTCTCATTTGTCTTTTACTTAATACATACTTCCAAAGGCAGGATTCAGCTTTGGTCAACTCCTTCCTATTTTGATTAGCAAATGTTTGCAGGTTTTTATTATAATACCAAAGATTGTCAGAAGTAGCGTTTTTCATTAAATTTTTAATTTGTAGGCTAAATTTAATTTTAGAATTTGATGAATACCGTTTACTCAGTGAGAATGGTAGCTTTTTATAGATAGATTATAGGTTTCAGGAGAATGATTGCTGAAAAACCACCCCCTCCATCGCTCAAGCCAACACTACCCCCGCTCCAATGGGAGTCCTTTGGACCAGCGGGGGACAGTATATCGGATAAAGAAATCCAGTTTAATATTGGATCATTAAATTATATCAAATTTCTTAGCCACCCAGTGTCCACCGCTGGCGGGGGAATTAAAGGGGGTGGCCCTTTTTAAGATAAGGGTTCAAATTTTCCATGAAAACCACAAAATTTGTTTTAATTAATCATTTTTTGTTTTCTGTAAATTTTCAGTGCAGAATGAAAGATTACATATGAACATGGCTTTAAAAAGGAATTGATTCCACATTCGAAATCAATTCCTTCAATTAGCCCAACGAATTGTATTTTTGAATAGTGAAAATTATCCATCTGAATACATATGCCGGAAATGGAGGTGCAGGCAGAGCCTGTATTCGTCTGAATAAAGCCCTTAAAGCTAAGGGACTTGATTCGGAGCTTGCTGTAAACTTTCTTTTCAAAGATAATCCTGAAGTCCAGAACCTGTCAAAAGGCTTTTTTTCTAAGTGGTTTGCCGCTTTAGGAATAATCCTGGAGC
>JBIIWE010000142.1:0-6255 GCA_044339075.1 Daejeonella sp.
TGCAACGTTTAACTAATAATAAACTTAAATCAACTACTCACCGCGTGGTAAACCCACCTCGTGAACTCATGAAAAACTCCCGCTTCTCTGTCCCGTTCTTTTTGCATCCTAAAGCTGAAATGGACCTAACTGCCTTGGAATCATGTATTGACGAAAAGCACCCTAAAGCCTATACAGACATCACTGCCGGCGAATATCTGGATGAACGTTTAAGGGAAATAGGATTGAAGATGTAATAGGCAGGAGTGGTTGTTGAACAACACCAAGCATAGGATAAATTTGACATTACTGCTTTTAGGCATGAGATTTCTCCACCTCTCTTTAACCTCTTTCAATTAGAAAATAGCACAGGTGTTCGAAATGACGTAAAAAGGGTCGTCATTTCGAGGGAGGCACGACAGAGAAATCTGTTGCTATGAACACTTCTTTTACTTAATATTCAACATTTAGTGATGGGATTTCTCCACCTCTTCAAGGTACTTTTCAATTAAAAATTAGTACGGGTGATCGAAAAGACGAAGAATTATTTAAAATGAAAATTCTTTTTTGGACAAGTTCGAAATACCGAAATAAAAAAATCACTATTTCTTCATTTCAGCCTTAATACTCTGCTCCAGTTCTACCGGGCGCTGAGTACCAATGATATAAAGCAGGCCATCCCTATCGGTAAGTTTTACAGCATCTTTACCATCGGCATAGAAACGAACGGTACCTTTCTGATGAAGATTATAAACCGGATTATTGATAATGAATGAACTATATGGAGTGCGTTCAACCTTGACAATGCTATTCAAATCAATCTTGACTATTTTTGTGGTCCATAAACCATCTAGAACAATACTTTTATTATTAACTGTGGTTTTATAATGTAGTAGGAACATCATGATCACCGATGTCACAAGGATGCCGCATCCAACAACCAGGAACAATTCGGTATTCTGCTCACTTCGTTCAGTAATATAATAGGCAGCAAAACAAAATAATGCCAGTACCAGCCGGATACTGATGCGGCCATGATCGCGGCCCAAGTATTGTTTTTCTATAAAAGCTGGTTCAATTTCTTGCATATCATATGGATTGCTCTAAGATAAATACTTTTTTTGTGTTCGGACTAATTTTATAGCGCTCGCTAATACGTAATCCCACGATCCAAACTATATCTCCGTTGCCATTTTCAAGTATTCCGATATCTTTCTTATGGTTCAGCCTGATCTTTTGCGCTATAAAAAAGTCGCTAAGCTTCTTTTTGCTTTTTAAACCCAATGGCTGAAACTGATCTCCATTCTTCCAGGGTCTTAATTTCAGTGGAAATTGAAGCAAATCATGGTCTAGCTGGGCCATTGCTCCGTCTTTGCATAATTGAAATTCCTTAATCGATTTAACCAAGCTAATGAATTTCTGCCTGTTCCAGATGTATTCTGTAGGTTCATGATTAATGTAGATATCTTCAGGAGTACTTTGATGAATTTGGCAAAGTATCAGGCGATCACGATCTAAGATTAACTGATGTGATACTGATCTGAATACTTTCCCCGGAAAGCCTTCCCACGTTTTGGTCAGATCATTTAATACGGTTTCAGTAAATCCAAATGGGTGAAACAGTCCGTATAAGAGAGTGTTTAAAGGAATTAAATTCTTTAATGCCTTCAGGTCTATCTCAAATTCATGATCGTCCAGTTTTTTGAAGAGCTGCTCCCTGAGTTCACTAACACGCTGTTCCAGCAAAATTTCAAGCTCTGCAAATCGTTTTCTATTGGCTTCAAATGTTTGTTCGAGACTTGGGTTCAGTTCCTTTAAAACAGGGATTACTTCCAGTCTGATCTTGTTCCGGGCATATTTAACCGATAGATTTGAACTATCTTCCCGGTAGTCAAATGGGGGCATTTGATCGATCTCCGCCCTGCTTAAAAATAAAAGCGGTCTGATCAATTTGCCTTTTTTTGGAAATATCCCATGTAAACCTGCAATACCTGTGCCGCGGGTAAGATTCAACAGCATGGTTTCAATTACATCATTCTGGTGATGTGCAAGTCCGATGTATTGGTAGTCAAATTCCTTTCTGATCTTTTCCAGCCATTGGTAGCGCAGGTCTCTTGCAGCCATTTGAATAGAGATATGATTTTCTGTGGCATATTCTGCAGTGTCAAATCTGGTAACAAAGAATTTGACCCCAAGTTCTGAGGCAAGTTGCGATGTAAATTGTTCATCCTGATTGGCTTCTTCATCCCTCAATTGGAAATTACAGTGCGCAATACCGAAATTAAACCCTGCTGATTTAAACAGTCTGGCCATCAGTACAGAGTCGCGCCCACCACTTACAGCTAGCAATACACGCTCTTTTTCCAGAAAAAGGGCATGCTGTTTGATAAAAGTTTGCAGGCGGGTTAGGGCTATCATGGTGTCAAAATTATTTAATTAAAAATCCTTAGCCAAAAAACTATTTTTGCATGGTGAGAATATTCCTTTTATCAGTTCTGCTAACATGGGTATCGATTGCAGCTTTTGCACAAGAGCGACAAATCGAGATCAGGTCCTCTGAGTTGATCAAGGGCTTTCAGGCTTCGGGTTTTACCAGGATAATACGTCCCGTTTTTGCTCAGGAAGGCTCTACTCTTGCTGCAGATAGTGCTGATTTTAATCAGGTGGCCAATACCTTTGATGCTTTCGGCCATGTAGTGATTACTCAGCCCTCAGGGACTACCATTTATTCTGATCTTTTAAACTATGATGGAAATACCAAACTTGCAATTTTATCTAACAATGTAAGGTTAATAGATGGAGATGTTACCTTAACCACCAATAATTTAACCTATAATATGAATACCCGCATCGGGATCTATAAGGGAGGTGGGAAGATCGTGAACGGAAAAAATGTGCTGACCAGTAAGAATGGTTATTATTTTGCCGCTACCCGGGATGCTTATTTCAGAAATAATGTGGTTCTTACTACACCCGATGCCCTCATTAAAAACGATACGTTGCGCTATAATTCAAATTCGAAAATTGCTTATTTCTATGGCCCGACCCATATTTACGGAAAAGATGATACGCTGTATACAGAGAATGGAACTTATAATACGACCAACGATCAGGCTCGTTTTGGGAAGAATAATTTATATACTCAGGGAAGTAAATCCCTGACAGGTGATAGCTTGTTTTATGACCGTAAGGCTGGATATGGAAAGGCTATAGGGCATATTACATTTATTGATACAGCCGAAAAAGCAATACTAAAAGGGGGCCTTGGTGAATATAAAAAATCGGATGAGAGCATTCTGGTTACTAAAAATCCATATGTAGTCATTATCTCTGAAACTGATTCTTCCAAGGTCGATTCAATCTGGATGACTGCAGATACACTTTTAAGTAAGGTGGTCTTTACCAGAGATCTTATTCCGTATAAACAGGAAGAGATCATTCCAGATGATCAGATCTCAATTAAGGAAACACCGGAAATAAATACTCAGGATGCGATCAAACCTGTAATGGCAGATGAAAAGGAGAATCGACCTGCCTTAAGGAACGGTCCCAAAAAACCTGAAATGGATATTAAGGCAGATAGGGCTGAAAGCCCTACGGAAGAGAAGATACCTCCCATCAAGATACCTCCGCCTGATCTTGAAAAGAAGAAAGAAAAATCTGTAAAGGATACCTTGAATAAAAAAGCCTTATCTGATACCGTTCAAGCGGTGTCTTCAAAAAAGGATACTGTCAATACAGATACAACACGTACCAGGATGATTATGGCTTACCATAATGCCAAGATATTTAAATCTGATTTGCAGGCAAAGGCAGATTCTATGTTTTTTAGCTACTCAGATTCAACGGTCAGATGTTATGTTAACCCGATGGTTTGGGCGCAGGGATCGCAGCTTACGGGTGACACGGTATACCTGCAAATGAAGAATAAAAAGCTTGATAATATGCTTTTGCAGCATAATAGTTTCATTGTTAATACCGAAGATGCAGACTCCACCAATTTCAATCAGATTAAGGGGAAGGTGATCACAGGTTATTTTAAGGATAATAAGCTGAATAATATGTTTGTGGATGGCAATGCAGAAAGTGTGTATTATTTGAAAGAGGATTCGGCCTACAGCGGATTGAATCATATGATCAGCAGCCGTTTGAGGATCCTGCTCAAGGATAACAAGCTAAGTAATATCAGTGCAATACGTACCATTGAAGCATCTATTACTCCGATGGAAGATCTGCAGGAAGAGGACAGAGTTTTAAAAGGCTTCATCTGGAAACCCCGCGACCGGCCAAAATCAAAAGAGGAAATCATTCCTCAGCTAGGGAAGGATGAGCAAAAGCCTGCTAAGGCAAAGAAATCAGATAAGAAAAGTACTCCGGCAAAGAGTACGCCTTCAAAAAGTAAGCCCTCCAAAACCGACCCTTCAAAAAGTACGGAGCAAAAAGTGCCTGTAAAAGCATCTGCCAAAGTGGTACCTAAACCAGTAGAAAAGACAGCACCTAAGAATATTCAGAATTAAGAAATTTGATCAGCTTCTCCATGGCTTTCGCCCTGTGACTGATCCTGTTTTTCTCGTCGGGAGACATTTCTGCAAAGCTGATATCATACCCTTCCGGTATAAATATAGGATCATAGCCAAATCCCTTGCTTCCTGATCGCTGCAGGGTGATCAATCCTTCAATACTTCCTTCAAAGAGATGCTCTTTGCCTCCTTTAATCAGCGATATCACTGTTTTGAACCGGGCTTTACGATCCGTTTTCCCAGTCAAGCGCTCTAAAACAAGGCTCATATTATCCTCAAAATCCCGGCTTCCTGAATAATGAGCTGAATTTACACCTGGTTCACCACCTAATGCATCTATTTCGAGACCTGAATCATCTGCAAAGCAATCCATATGAAAATGGGCATAAACATAATGGCTTTTCTGACCTGCATTTTCGGCGAAGGTATCTCCTGTTTCAGGAATTTCGTCAAGGCATCCTATATCATTCAGGCTTTTAAGGGTGATATTTCTCCCAATCATTGCCTGTACTTCTTCAACCTTATGCTGGTTATTACTCGCAAAAACAAGTTCCATCTTAAAATTCCTTCATTATTGCCCAGAATTCCTTTTTCTTAGTCACATCACTGATCATCTCATCAATACTGAAGGTGCTAAAAAGCTTAACATTGGCATGGTTCTCTACTTTATTTGAACTGATACCGGGAAGTGCGATCCTCTGAGGGTTGATTCCGAAAAGTACCATCTTACTGCAGCTGAAAAACTCTTTTAGTTCGGTGATGTTTGTGCCAGGGAACTGATCTAAATTTAAAATGGCAAGGTCTCTTAGCTCCAGCCCTTTTGCAGACATGATCTTTAGGAGAGTTTCCTTGTGCAGACTGTTGATCTCCCTGTTTTTTGTATCATCAATCAGGATTAGGAAATACTTGTTGTTTTCGCCGAGATATAAAAATTCTTTTGGCTTTTTTATTTCTGCTGAATCTGGAACCGGTATTGCGACCGGTATCTCGGGCATTACAGTTTTTTCTGCTATAAAAACCTTTTCATCAACTGTCGGTTTTTCAATCTTAATACCATTTTCAGAAGACACGGACTGTTGATCAAGAATATAAATATCCTCGGTCATTAAGAGCCTGAGCGCATTGAATTCATTTGTATGCAGGGTAGACATGAATTAGATTTTTAACCTTAAAGCTGATACAAACTTAATAAAGCATCTGTTAAAATTAGTTAAATGGGTGCAGCTTCTTTTTCAAAAGCTTAACTTAGCTTCCTGAATTGTAGCCTTAAATTTTAAATAATGCTCTTATTGAACATTTTATAAAGGTTTGCTTGATCCAAAGGTGTCAATTATGTTGATTTTACCTTAAATTGACCGCTATTCATTTAAATAATTGAATTGTGAATTATAACTGATAATTTTGCAGAATTCAGTTAGTTTAAAAGATCTTTCAGGGCTTATGTTTTTTATAAGGAATACAATGAATTTTGCAGTTTTTATACTGCTTGAAATAAGAGGAATACAAGAAATGAGAAAGACCTTAGGGATATTAACCGGATTATTATTTTTTACCCTTGTCCAGGTAAGTGCACAAACAAAATCTAAATCCCTTGACAAAGTAGCAGCGGTTGTTGGAAGTTCTATCATTTTGCAATCAGAAATTGAAATGCAATACTCGCAGTATCTGGCCCAGGGTAACCCTGCCAATCCGGCTATTAAATGCAGTATTTTGCAAAGTCAGCTTTCGCAGAAGATCCTCGGACAGCAGGCAATTA
>JBIIWE010000495.1:0-2610 GCA_044339075.1 Daejeonella sp.
AATGACATTGAGCGCACGCGTGTCGCGTGTGCTCTCATAAATCCAATTTACCTAATCCAATCTAGTTCTATTAAACCCTTTCCTCCAGAATAATCTATTGCACTCGAATACTTCCAATGCCAAGGCTCCAATACAAGTCCAGCCACCACTGGATTATTATGTGTATAATCCACCTTTTGTTCCAGTACCTTTTGACTCCACAATTCTATTGGCCGGTTATCATGCTGCCAAAATTGATTCGTTGTCACATTACTTCTTTTTGTACCTTCTTTTCTAAACATATCAAGCATCCATTCTCTACGTGACTCCTGTAAATTTTCACCTATTGACTTCACTAAATTTTTAGATGTATATTCCTTAAATCTGCCTAATAGTGTTGCTGCATCATTGTTTTTTGCACTGATGATTAAGTGAAGATGACTAGACATGATACACCAACAATATAACTCTAAACCTAGTTTTTGCTTGCAGTAAATAAGACTCTCAACAATCAGGTCGCAGTAAACAGGTCTAATAAATACATCGACCCAATTAACAGTTGCAAAACTCACAAAATATAAACCTTCATTATTCAGAAATTTGTATTTTCTACTCATAACATATGAAGTTAATTCAATCTTGGTTGAGGAGGTATTATAAGTAGGAAACGGATAGAATTAATTAGGGAACGGTATAAATTTATTTTGCAAAGCACGAACGGTATTGTTTAATTATTGAAGCACACGCGACACGCGTGCGCTCAATGTCATTAAGTTAAGGGGGGCAGAAGGTTCTGGCCTTCGCCAGAATGACAATGCATTTTGTAATAATGAAGGAGATCCTGAATTCGTCAGGATCGTAATCCTTAAATAATGACATTGCGCGTGCGCCAGCACTGAGGTTGTATTTGCTTAGGGAGTCCGAAGACTCCTCCTCATTGACAATCCGTAGAGACGCTGCGCTTAACTCTACGGACAGGTGCTTATACGGTTCCGAATTGCGATTCCAGCGGAGGCTGGAATCTCCTTCCCCCCCCCCTATAATGCTTGTCATTCCCGCGAAGGCGGGAACCTCTCCAACACTTGTCATCCGGTTGCTATCGGATCCCGCGAAGGTGGGAACCTCTCCAACACTTGTCATCCAATTGCCTTGTCCTAAAATAAGTTTACATAAGGTCTTGTCCGGCTTTTACTTTACTTTAATTAACACTACTGATAATATTAGTAATGATTTGCACACGCGTGCGCTTAATGTCATTATTTAAGGGGGCAGAAGGTTCTGGCCTTCGCCAGAATGACAATGCATTTTGTAATAATAAAGGAGATCCTGACTTTCGTCAGGATCGTAATCCTTAACTTAATGACATTGAGCGCGCGCGTGTCGCGCGTGCTCTAACTCAATTTTCCAACAATGCTAGCGCGCGTGCTCTAACTCAATTAGATTAATAAAACTTCGAAATTGGATTTTTCTGTTGCATCTTTATTAAAAAATAATGAAGCATTCATGAATAAATTGAACAAGGACGATGCGGCATACAAGTCAGGGATGAAAATTGGTCTGTTTGGCATTGGCCTGGATACCTACTGGCCACAATTTCCCGGATTGAAGGAGCGCCTGGAGGCTTATCTGAATACGGTTGAGCAAAAATTATCTCAAATTCATCCTTCAATTGTTAATGCCGGCCTGGTAGACACTACTGATAAAGCATTTCAGGCAGGGAAAATGTTTAAGACCGAAGATGTTGATCTGATCTTTTTATATGTTACCACCTACGCATTATCATCCACTGTGCTTCCTGTGGTACAGCGGGCAAAGGTACCGGTCATCATCTTAAATTTATCTCCCGAAGCTGCCATTGACTATACAGTTTTCAATTCCATGTCTGACCGCACCAAAATGACAGGGGAATGGCTTTCGTATTGTTCGCCCTGTTCTGTTCCGGAAATTGCCAATGTTTTTAACCGAGTTGGCATTAAATTTCACCAAATAACCGGAATGCTAAATGAAGATGAAGAATGCTGGAATGAAGTTTTTGAGTGGGTTGAAGCAGCCAAAGTAGCCAATATCATGGCTTATAACCGTATGGGATGCATGGGTCATTATTATAGCGGAATGCTTGATATCTATACAGACCTAACCCAGCAATACGCACATTTCGGAGGGCATATTGAGCTGATTGAAGTTGAAGAGCTGGCAAGCCTGAGAAAGGAAGTTAGTAAGCTGGAATTGGAAGATCGACTGAAGCTTTTCTATGAGACTTTTGATGTACAATCGGATTGCCCGAAAGATGAGCTGGAGAAAGCAGCCATCACCTCTGTTGCATTGGATAAATTGGTATCCAAACACCAGCTTGGTTCAATGGCCTATTATTACAAGGGCACCGGAAATATTGAAAATGAAGAAGCGATCGCTTCTATTATTTTAGGCAACTCATTGCTAACTGCAAATGGGATACCAGTTGCAGGAGAATATGAAATAAAGAACGTGCAGGCCATGAAAATTATGGACTGTTTTGGTGCTGGTGGATCCTTTACGGAATACTATGCCATGGACTTTAATGAAGACGTTGTATTAATGGGCCATGATGGTCCCGGGCATATTGCCATATCAGAAGGGAAAACCAAAGTGCGC
>JBIIWE010000351.1:0-3606 GCA_044339075.1 Daejeonella sp.
CTGCAAGTGTATCATGGTAAAGTTGGCAAAGGCATTTCGGTAGAAATGATGGTGAAAAATGGTCCGGTAACACTGCTTTCAGTAGCAGAAAAAAGGGGTGGCGGACTCATGTTGCTTCTTGCGGAAGGCGAATCTGTTGCGGGTCCTGTGCTTGAGATTGGTAATACCAATAGCCGTTATAAATTCCCGATTGGGGCAAGAAACTTTGTAAACAAGTGGAATAGTCATGGCCCGGCACATCATTGTGCCGTAGGTATTGGGCATATCAGTTCAAAAATTGAAAAACTTGGTCAATTATTGAATATGGAGGTAGTAAAGGTTTGTTAATGATCTGTATGAACAATAAAATAAAAAAGGAGCATTCCAATTAAGAAAAGCTCCTTTTTTATACTATTCCTAAATATCAATTCATTACAACCACACCTTTGGCTTCATAAGCCAATTGCTCTTTTGGAGTGGTGATTGCAGCAATTTCGGCTTCAGACTTTCCTCCATCTTTTGCATAATGCCTAAGCGTTTCAATTGAAGTTGTATCGGTATAAGCAAAGCCATCCAGAATAACTTCTTTACCTGTAAGGTCCTTTGGAACAAAAATCTTATAATCTTTAAAAGTAACACGAATTTCCTTGCCATCGCCAAGGTCCATGATCATCCAGCAACCTTTACTCTTGCAAACTTCCTTAACCAGTCCTTTGATCTTAATATCCTTTTTGCTTTCGCCAACCATTGCTGTTTGAAGGGCAGTGATCTCAATTACGTTATTATTTTTAACAGAGTCACCATAAACGGCGGTTCCTTTTACATTTTGAACTGCTTGTAATTCAGTTTTGGGATTAGTATTACATGAGGCAAGAAAAGCCAATGCAATTACTGAAAGTACTATTGTTTTCATTTTTTTCAATTTTTCAATCCTCAAAATTCGAAAAAATAATAATCATTTTTAGAAAAAATATTTCTTATGACATTATACAGAGGGAGTAAAGTACTAAGCAAAAAGAGCATTAAAGACCTCCTCCACTTTTGCAACTGTTTTTATTTCGATCTTATACTTCGCCCATTCAGGTGATGTTTTAACTCCCCTTCCAGCTGGAAGGTTATATTTAGAGATAAAAATTTGCTCAAATCCAAGTTTTTCAGCCTCCGCAATACGCTGTTCAATCCGGTTAACTGCCCTAATTTCACCAGACAGACCAACTTCAGCAGCAAAGCAGATCTTGGTATCAACAGGCATATCCTCGTGTGATGATATAATTGCCACTACCACCGCCAGGTCGATACCCGGATCTTCGACTCTTAGTCCGCCAGCAATATTCAGAAATACATCCTTTGCACTCAACTTGAAACCGCAACGCTTCTCAAGAACGGCAAGCAGCATATTCATTCTTTTAGTATCAAAGCCAGTTGCAGAGCGCTGAGGGGTTCCATATGCCGAAACACTAACTAATGCTTGTGTTTCAATCAGCATCGGCCTCAAGCCTTCCATCATAGCCGATATGGTTATACCACTCAAAGGTTCATCTCTCTGAGAAAGCAGGATCTCTGAAGGATTAGAAACTTCTCTTAATCCACTACCCTGCATTTCGTAGATTCCAAGCTCTGAAGCTGAGCCAAACCGATTTTTAACAGCACGTAAGATTCGATAGACATGATGCCTATCGCCTTCAAACTGCAATACAGTATCAACCATGTGCTCCAGGATCTTAGGCCCAGCGATCATACCGTCTTTGGTAATGTGGCCGATCAAAAAAACTGGAGTTCCACTTTCCTTGGCAAATCGAAGAAGCTCTGCAGTACATTCTCTCACCTGTGAAACACTTCCGGGCGTAGATTCAATATGAGCAGAATATAAGGTCTGTATCGAATCTATGACCACCAGATCAGGTTGTAAGATCTCAATTTGTTTGAAGATATTCTGAGTAGAGGTTTCTGTTAAAATATAGGTATCAGCAGATTTTGAAGCTTTTTTCCCTGAATCAGGCACTAAGCGTTCGGCGCGCATTTTTATCTGTTGCTCACTTTCTTCACCGGATACATAAAGCACTTTCAGACCGGGAAGATTAAGAGCAACCTGCAACATCAATGTTGATTTCCCGATACCCGGTTCGCCGCCAATTAGAACAATAGAACCACTTACAATACCGCCACCCAATACCCTGTTTAATTCCTTATCGGGAGTAATTAGCCGGTTCTCTTCAGAAAATACAATTTCATGAATTGCAGCAGGTTTATTGGAGCGCTGAGTACTTGTAGACCCAGCTTTCCAGTCGGGTATTGATGTATTAGCCTTCTCAATTATTTCTTCAACGAATGTATTCCATTGATTACATGAGGGACATTTGCCCAACCATTTAGCAGATTCGTATCCACAACTCTGACAGAAATAAGCGGAACGTGTTTTAGCCATGGAATAAATTAGCAAATGTTAGAATTAGTAAATTAGCAAATGTGAAAATTAGCAAATGTTCAGATGAAATTCAACGTCTGCACATTTGCTAATTACAAGTAATCCGATAACTATCGGATTACTAATTATAGCTTTATCTCTTCTTCTTTTGAATTCAAAAAATGAAACTCGGTCAGATAGTAGGAAGGTATCGCTTTAACTTTGATCCACTTACTGAACTTAAAGAACCATTTCCACTGAATTGAAATCAATCCCTTTTTAATATATGCTTCTATGTATGGGTGAACGCATAAAGTAACACTGCGTTCATTCTGCTCATTGAGTATATAATTAAGGTTATTTTCAATATCGTCCATCAAAATGATACTTGCCTTGATCTCGCCTGTTCCGTTACAGGCAGGGCATTTTTCATTGGTTACGATATTCATTTCAGGCCTTACACGCTGACGGGTAAGCTGCACTAATCCGAATTTACTTGGAGGCAAAATAGTATGTTTGGCACGGTCAAGAAGCATCAGATCCTTGAGGTAGTCAAACAGTTCTTTTCTGTTCTGGGGTTTATGCATATCGATAAAATCGATCACCACAATACCACCCATATCGCGAAGACGTAACTGTCTAGCAATTTCCTTTGCAGCTTCCATATTGATCATCAGGGCATTTTGTTCCTGATTTTCAGTATTTGCTGTCCGGTTACCGCTGTTTACGTCAATAACGTGCAAAGCTTCGGTATGTTCAACAACCAGATAAGCTCCTCCCGGCAAATTAACAGTCCGTCCAAATGCTGATTTGATCTGCTTTTCAATACCAAAATGTTCGAATATTGGCTCTTTACCACGGTACTGCTTAACGATCTTTTCCATTTCAGGAGATATCTCATGAACATAGGATCTGATCTCTTCAAACAATGCAGGATCACCAATGTGAATATTGGTAAAGTCGGTATTTAATATATCTCTCAGGATGGTAGAGGTTCGCCCCATTTCACCAAGAATCTTTTTAGATGGCTCTGTACCGGGTAAGCGAGTTGTAAATTTCTCCCATTTATCGATCAGATCCAATAGATCTTTTTGAAGTTCTGCAACACCTTTTCCTTCAGAAACTGTACGAATGATTACACCGAAGTTCTTTGGTTTAATACTCTCTACGATCTTCTTTAGGCGGTTACGCTCTGTGTTGCTCTTGATTTTTTTGGAGATCGA
>JBIIWE010000143.1:0-6224 GCA_044339075.1 Daejeonella sp.
AAAGGTTAACTCAGGTAAGTGGATTTGGTTGGGGAGATGATAGTCCGATCCTGAAAGATAACCCTTGGAAAAATCCATTCTGGAATGAAACTGCCTTTTTTAGTACTAATAAAGGAACTCCGTTTCGTGTTGAAGTAAACTGGAGAGGCGCTGTTAAAGATACAGTGCGTGCAGAATGGCGAGGAGAAAAAATGAGTTTTATTTCAGGTCCGCAAGAACCAAAGGATCATATTTTGGTGCGGGCAGGAGAGGAGATTGGTAGAGACGATGCAGGATTTAAATTTAAAAGGCCGACCATATCAAATTATGATCAGCCGCAGTGGTGGAAAACGGATATGCTACCTGAACCACTGAGGCATGATAGTGGACATGACGGATCACATACATTTATTACTCATGAATTTATTGATGCTATAATTAATAACCGGAAGCCGGAAGTGGATATTTATGAAGCAATTGCCTATACCGCACCGGGCATCGTAGCCCATAGGTCTGCTCTTAAAGGTGGGGAGAGTATGAAAATTCCGAGTTTTGACAAGTAGGCACATAATCTGCCGTTGACAAATAATTAAGAATTTTAAAGTTTAAATCTGCCGAGAAACTACAAAGAAATATTTAGATGGACATTAAACTTTCAAAACTAGATATTTCCATATTCGTAATCTATTTACTTGGAATATTAGCCTTAGGTATTTATGCCTCTCTTAAAGGAAAGACAACTAAACGTGATTATTTTCTAGCAGGGGATAAACTTCCCTGGTGGCTAATAGGAGGAAGTATAATAGCATCCAACATTAGTAGTCATTCATTAGTAGGTATTATGGGGGTAGCCTATAGCCGCGGTTTTGTGGCTGTTGTTATAGACTGGGCAGCAATATTAATTGGTTTTAATGCTTTATTGTGGATTTTCCTCCCTTTTTATATTCGGAATGGTTTTTATACTGTGCCTGAATATTTGCAAAAGCGGTTTGGGGGAGGAGCAAGGGCAACCTATACATCATTAATCCTACTAACTTATGTTTTTGTAGAGATCGGTGCTGTACTTTATTTAGGAGCATACTCCCTATATTCCTTATTAGGCATTCCAGTCATGTCTAGTGTTTTTATAATAGCTATAGCAACAGGCATATATACTATAGCTGGAGGATTACGAGCAGTAATCTGGACAGAGATGCTGCAATTATTCATTTTGATATTAGGGTGTATAATTTTGTCATATGCCACGATTACTGCAGCAGGAGGTATTTCTGCAGTTATGGAGACTTCAAAAGATTGGGACCTTATTCTTCCGGCCAATGACCCAGATTTCCCGTGGACAATGTATTTAGGGGGTATACTTTGTATAAGTATATTCTATTGTGCCACAAATCAATTTATAGTGCAGCGAACATTAGCTGCAAAGAGTGAATGGCATGCTCGTATGGGTGTGATCTTTGGTAATTATATCAAGTTCTTTATACCGCTTATTATAACAATTCCAGCGATTGTTGCTCCCAAACTATTCCCAAATCTGGAAAGAGCTGACATGATTTTTCCAACTCTTGTAGGAAATCTTTTGCCTGCTGGACTGATAGGACTTGTTATGGCTGGTTTAATAGCTTCTGTGATGTCACACCTCTCAGGCGCTATTAACTCGAGTACCACCATTCTTACAATGGATGTTTATTTACCATATTTTCGAAAAAATGCTACTGAGAAGGAGGCAATAAGATTTGGAAGAATCGCTGGTGTTGTTATAATAGTACTTGGAATCATTTGCAGTAGTGTCTTGTTAAGTCATAGTAGCAAACCTATATTTCTTTACCTACTAAATGCGTATGGGTTTTTCACCCCAGGGATAGCCGCGATGTTTCTACTTGGAATTTTCTGGAAACGGACTACACATGCAGGTGCCCTTGCAGCAGGGATTGTGACAATTCCCTTATCCTTAGCTATGGAGTTTATTTTTCCAATGATGCCCTTTATGAATAGAACAGGTATCGTGTTTTGGACTTGTATGATTATTTGTGTTATAGTAAGTTTATTAACTAAGCCTAAACTAGAGATTGAGCTTCAAGGATTAATATGGACTAAGGAAAGCTTGAGTTTGCCTGTTGAGCAACGTGAGGAACAGCAAGGGGTAAGAAATCCGTTTATTTGGTGGGCAATTGTAACTGCAATGGTGCTTTATTTTTATATTAGGTATTCATAAAACCAATCTTTAATCTGAGCTAATATTGATAGAAATCTTTCATTTTTATTATAAATTCATCTCTTTACTAAGGTTAAGTTACATGTCTATATGGTGTATTATTTACATCTGTTTTTTTCAATAGATGAACTTTGATTATACAATATGAAGGAGTTACACTTGATGAATATGATTAATTAATTAAATATTATGTCAAAATTTCAATTAACTAATGAACAGATAGCTTCATTTCATAATGATGGTTATCTTATCGTTCGTAATTTTTTTAATAATGAAGAAGTATCAAGACTTTATAAAGTTGCCATAGAAGATGACGTTATGAAGAAGAATTCAATTGATTTAAATGATCAAACAGGTAAAAAGACCAAACTTGCTCTTTGGTTCACTCCTGGGAATGATATTTATGGATTATTAAGTAAAAGTGAACGAATCGTCAGTACAGTTGATAAACTAATGGATGGAACAGCACCTGTTTGCCATTTTCATTCAAAACTGATGCAAAAAGAACCTAAAGTAGGAGGTGCTTGGGAATGGCACCAGGATTATGGTTATTGGTATAAAAATGAGTTTCTATTCCCGGATCAGATGATTTCTGTCATGGTTGCTATTACCCAAGCAACAAAAGAGAATGGTTGTCTACAGGTAATTAAAAGTTCACATAAAATGGGCAGGGTGGAGCATAGCACTACTGGTGAGCAGGCAGGAGCGTCACAACGATATGTAGATTTGGCTTTAAAAACGATGGATCTAGTTTATGTACAGTTAAATCCTGGTGATACATTATTCTTTCACAGCAATATTCTTCATCGTTCAGAAGCTAATTTATCAGACAGATCAAGATGGTCACTGATTTCGTGTTACAACAGAAGTTCCAATATTCCCTATAATGAGAAATCAACTTCCTGCATTATGCCTTTAGAAATAGTACCAGACTCATCTTTATTAAATGCTGACTTAGTTGGCTTAACAGACAGAATGGATTTCCTTACTAAAGGAAGTTTGAAGTAGTAATAATCTTGATCTGAGTAAAGCAGGTTCAGTATTTTTCTCCTTAGGCTATATAGATAAGGTACCTATGTCCAATTTGTTTTTTAATATTAAGGTGAGAAAAATCTGGTTAATATATTGCTAAGGTTTTCTTCATAAATGCATATTGCTATTAAATACTTATTTGCAATAACCATAATGTATTTATAAAATTTAGAAAAATTGATAAAATCTTGCAAAAAATTCGGCTTTTATTGAATAAATAGTTTACTCATTTAAAATTTGCTCCTTAATTAATGATTGTAAATTCATCATGTAGTAAATTACCCCCAAATTTAGATATCATAAAGGCAATTAGTTGAAGAAGGTGCCCAGCGATTTTCCACAATTAAGAAAATTCAATAACGATATCTGCTATTATTCTACCAAATAATACCTCAAATAAGTATTCATTCTTAAGCTAAACTTTCTTCACCATTTATTTGGCAGATAATTGCTTTTACTAAAGTTTTGCTTTAGATAAAATATATTGAATAATAATGTAAGCGCTTCTACCAAATTGTAAGCTCGCCCGAAGTTTATCATCAGCTCGCATAATAATTAGTCAAAAATGATAAAATTGTTTATGTGTTGGACAAATGATGCTTAGACTTCACTGTTTTAATTCTCAATCTTTAATCTATAAATTATTTGGATTTCAATTATAAGAATCCAGAAATGATTTAACATATGAAATAGTGCAAACCAACAAGCTTTGATTGCATATATTTTTTTATCAATAAAATAACAATTCACAAAAACAATCTACTAGAATTTTTAACCCAAACTAATTCATTATGATTTTCACTCTACTACTCCAGCAAAGAAAAATTTGCTTAATGTTGTTGTTTTGTATACAACTGTCGTATACTGTTTATGGACAATCGCAAATTTCAGGGAAAGTAATTTCTGCTGATGACAAAATGCCCGTCATTGGGGCCATAGTAAAAATTAAAGGTTCTGTAAGTGCCATAGGAACCGGATTGGATGGCACATTTTCTATTCCTGCAAGATCAACTGATATTTTGGTTGTATCTTTTATGGGTTACCAAACAGTTGAAATAACCATTGGTAACCAGACAAATATTGCTGTTACTTTGACACCTGCGATTAGTACTTTGGACGAAGTAGTAGTAACAGGATATTCTGCGCAAAGAAAGAAAGATATTGCAGGTTCGGTAGCTGTAGTTGATATGAAGGGCCTGAAATCAGTTCCATCTGGCTCTGCTATGCAGGCTTTGCAAGGGCAGGCTTCAGGAGTGAATGTGATTAGCTCTGGTGTTCCCGGTGCAGCAAGCAAAATTTTAATAAGAGGTGTGACATCATTTGGAAATACTCAGCCACTTGTGTTAATAGACGGCGTTCAAGCAGATTTAAATAATGTTAGTGCTGATGATGTTGAATCTATACAAGTATTGAAAGATGCAGGTGCAGCAGCAATTTATGGAGTTAGAGGCTCTAATGGTGTAATTGTAGTAACTACCAAAAAAGGAAAATCTGGAGCCCCAACAATTTCTTATGATTCCTATTATGGTATTCAACAACCTAAATCCGGAGAGCCATTAAACCAATTAAATTCCCAGGACTTTGCAAGGTTAACAAAAGAGGTATTCCCGTTTAGTGCCTTGTTTGCAAATGGCATGCCGGATTTTCTTTATGCTGGCCCTAAAGGTGTTGGAATAGGGAAATCGGGAGATACTGCTGTCGACCCCTCGAAATATATTTTAGATCCAAGTAATTCTGCAAATGATTATTTAATTCAAGAAGTGAATAAGGTGGGTACTGACTGGTATCATGCTATGTTCAAAACGGCTCCAATGACAAACCATAATCTTACTGCAAGTGGTGGTACCGATAAATCAAATTATCTGGTTTCATTGGGTTATTTGAACCAAGAGGGTGCTATTATTGAGAGCTATTTAAAACGGTACTCAACACGGGTGAATACTTCTTTTAAGGTCAAAAAAAATATAAGAATAGGAGAGAATTTGAATTTTCTATATAAAAATAATCCCGGGTTTAGTAACCAAGGTGAATTCAGTCCAATGGCCAATCTTTATAAAATGATGCCAATAATACCGGTATATGATATAAAAGGGAACTATGGCGGAACCAGAGGAGGTCCTGAATTAGGTAGTGATTCAAATCCAGTGGCTAGCCAGTATCGGAGGAATAATAATAGAAGTAATAATTGGAATGTTATTGGTAATGTGTATGCTGAAGTTGATTTCTTAGAGCATTTTACAGCACGTACCAGTTTTGGTGGCTCTATAGATAATGGGTATAACCAGAGCTTTAATTTTACTTCTTATAATGATAAACAAGGATTTAATACCCCCAACAGCTATAGTGAAAATTCAAGTTATAATTCTTCTTCTATTTTAACAAATACTTTAGTTTACAATAACTTGTTTGGTAAACATCAAGTTAGTGGATTAATTGGTTCTGAAGCCATTAGAAATTATGGAAGAGGAGTTGGCGGAGGTGTCCAGAAATTGTTTTCAACAAATTTTGATTACCTGGTCTTGAACAACGGTACATTAGGTGTTACAAATTTTAGTAATGCTTATGAAAACACTTTGTTCTCACTATTTGCCCGGATGGATTATGCATTTAATGATAAATATCTTTTAGGGGTTACCCTTCGTAGGGATGGATCTTCCAAATTTGGCTCAGAAAAGCGATATGGAATATTTCCTTCATTCTCTGCTGCATGGAGAGTGACCAATGAAAATTTCATTAAGGATCTTAGCTGGTTGAATGACCTGAAAATAAGAGGTAGTTATGGGATTTTAGGATCTGATAACAACGTAAACTCATCAAATGCCTTCACCTTATTTGGTGGTGGGTTTGGTAATGCATATTATGATATCAATGGTACAAGCAACAGTATTACGCAAGGCTTCTTTCAAACTAATATTGGAAATCCTCAAACAAGTTGGGAAAGCAACATAGTTTCAAATGTTGGCTTTTATGAGACCTTATTTAACAACAAAATTGATTTTTA
>JBIIWE010000144.1:0-6223 GCA_044339075.1 Daejeonella sp.
TAGACGTTTTTCCTTCATGAGAAGAATAGTAGGAAACCCACAAGAATTTACCATGGAAAACCATTCCAGCATAGCTATTATCCCCCGATGATGGCAAACGAAGAATTTTTTTGAAACTACCGTTCTTGTTTCCTATCAGGAGCCCGGTAGACCATACTTCTGTCTCATTTAACCTTTCGTGTATTCTGGTTGTAGCGATGATTCTCTGCTTATTACCAAAAATAAAATTAGGCCCGCCAAGTCGGGTATACATTTTATTGTATTCCCAGTTATTAAAAGGAGCCGAACTTTTTGCCATTACGCCCATTTTATCACCCAACTCTCGCCGTATCATAACGTGCATCATACCGTCATTATCAAAACGAACAGTGGCTTCATTTGGAAATCCATCTACTTCCATTTTTGAAACTTTAGTAAAATTTCTTCCGTCAGTTGTTTTAACAAGATAAAGTGAGGTGGGACCACGTCTCTCCTCGGGCCCAATCTGGTAATCAATTGCATATCCTGTCCCTTTAAACCAGGTTACCCTCCATATCCAATCTCCCCAGGAGACAATGTCTGGATCGATATTAACTTTTTCCGGAGCAGAAAAATTATTTCCCGAATTGTCGGAAAATGAGACGTGGGGAAATCTTCCCTTAATTATGCGGTTTTCATATTTTGTTGCGCCAATAATTACCATAATCTGTCCAGACGGAGTTACAGATAATTTTGCATCACGCAAATCTAAACCCTTTTTTTCAAGGAAAGCTATATCTACCCATTCTTTCCCGTTCGCAGATCTCAATATCCGCAAAACACCATCTGCACCACCAGCATGGTCTGACCCCTCCCGGAAAATGCAGTAAAACTCTCCTTTAAACCGGATTAGATCAGTAAATGCATTATGTTCTGCCTTGTCCCATATCTTCGTTACAGTGACACCCTCCGGAATTTGGGAGCGAACAAATTCGGGGCGTAAAATACAAAAGAACATCAGGAACATTGAAAACCATACGTTTCTCAATTTAGTTTTTTTCATCGTCTATTGGTTTTAGATTTTATCATTAATGTGATTATTTGGTTGTCTTATGATATGTTAGTGATTTAAATCAGTTTTGTCTATGGATCTTCAATAATGCATAGGCTGCAGCAACTTGGACGTCCAAATTTCCTAAAATCCCATTATTTACCTGAAGCAATCGGTTCAATACTAATCGGTCTTCTATCTTTGAATGTACTGCCAGAGCCCTGCAGACTTCAACCCTGTCCGCTTTTCTAAAAGAATATTCCAACAAAAGCAGGCGCTCTCTAATCTTTTGGAATGTGTCCATTCGCTGATTTGATTGAAAGTCGTATAGTGCGTAAGCGGATCCCAACAAATAGGAATATGCTTCAGTTTCTTGGGGTTCTGACAGTGCAAGATGAGCTAAAGTATCCCAGCGATTCGCGGGCAGCTGATGGAAAAATCCCAATGCATACCCTGCCAACTTTCGGTTCATTACCTTGTCGTTTTCCAATTGTTCAAACAATGGTTGGAAATCAGGAGCTTGAGTATCTGAAGCCGGTATTGTATTTCCCCACAGGGAAAATGAAAATAGCATTCCATCTCCTAAAAGATCTTCAGATATTATAGAATCATTAAATTTTCTAAAAGAATAGCCTAGTTTCGCTAAGGTCTCTGCAGCATGGCTTCTATCTTGACCCTCTTTATCTAGATACGCATCGCGTATTTTATTTAACCATAGAACGCGGCTGGATTCGGTTGCGGCGACCTTATATTTGGCGCGCCATAAGCCAATTCTTTTTTCAGGCACGTCTGCAAATGGTTTAAGTTCATTTTCTATATAACTTTCCGCCTCTTTTTTATATCCTAATTCTGCTAAATATTCAATTGCATGAACTGCTATCCAAAAATCATTGCAAGATGAACCCTCCTTCAAAATCTTCAGGCTTGTAGACTGTGATGCACCTTTTTGTAATGGGCCGTTAAAAAAAAGCATACTTAGCAAAATAGTCAGGATATTCATTCCTCAATTGTTTCTAATTCTATTAACAAATCAAAAAACCCAGCGTTTGTTAATTCATCTTTAAGACAAAGTAATTCAACACTGGTCAGGTTCCTTAAAGGCGTTCTACATGACCCTAGGTCAATTCCAGTCAAATTCATAATCGCTTTTCCCCCTACTATTGCATTAACGTACTTAAGCATGATGTTTACGATGCGAATGGATTTCATCTGGTATTCAAGAGCAGATTTAGTGTCATTGTTAGCGTAAGCTTTCATTATTGCATGATAAACCCCCGGTATGAAATTGAAAGTAGTCCCAATAGCCCCTTGAATACCCAAAACCAGTCCATTTATTAATATTTCATCATGCCCGTGAAGTACATCAAATCGTTGGTTCTCCATAGCGATGCATTGATGCATATCCATAAAATCAGTATGGGTAAATTTAACACCAGCCAGATTAGGAATCATGCCGGAAGCTTTCTCCAGTAATTCATGAACTTTAATATGAGTACCAGTGGCTGTTGGTAGATGGTAATAATAAAATGGGATATTCGGCGCTGAAGCCGCAACCTGGCGGCAATAGTCAGCAATTACATTTACATCTGAAGAAGGGAAAAAATTTGGTGCCATACTCGCTATTGCGTAAGCTCCTATAGATTGACTATGGGAAGCCAAATCCTTGGCTATCTCTACGCTTGTGCTTCCTACATGAACAATGACCTTAAAATTGTCATCTCCAAATGGCGCCCATTTTTCTGCAAGAGCTTTTCTCTCTTGTACAGATAACAGCATCCCCTCCCCCGTTGAACCATTTACAAAAACACCAGCCAATCCTTGCCCTTTCATTCTTTTCGCATAAGAGGGAATGGCATCCACGTTAATCATTCCATCACCTTTGAAAGGGGTAAACACCGCTGCGATAAGACCTTTGATTTTTTGAAATTTATACATATATGATTTCTAATCTATTTTTTTTGCGTCTTTGATTTTTTGTTTGACTGGTTTATGTAATCTACATAAGCTCCCAAATGATCTTCCATCGCCTTTTGATACCCTTCAACATCCCTAGCTTCTAAATAGGGTATCAGATCTTTGTGTCTAACTATCCGCCCCCTCTCCATTGTAATTTTGTTGAATCTGTCAAAATCAGAAAAATTTTCATTAACGAACTTAAATACCGGAATTATCAAGTTCATGAAATCAAGCATAACTTTATTTGTAGAAATAGCGTATATCTTTGAATGAAACTCACGTTCCATTTCAATATCAACTTTTGGACTCTTAATTTTACTTTCTTTAGCGACGATTTGCTTGAGTTCAATTATATCTTCATCCGTAACATTATTTATGACAATGCGTGCATTACCAATTTCTAACGAAACTCTCATGCCAAGCAAATTAAGAATAGTCTCTCTACTTAGAATATGTGGATTAATCACTTTCTGAAATCCTCTTATTACATTAGGTTCTGAAACCACCATGCCTCGCCGTTTCCTACTTTCGATAATACCTAACATTCGTAACGAACTTAAGGCCTCCCTTATCACGTTACGACCAACATCATATTTTTTTGCAAGCTCAAGTTCATTTTGGATTTCTGCTCCAGATTTGAGCTCATTATCCCTAATATCTTTAATAATGCTGCTTTCTACCCAAGACGCCAATGTCCCACTCTTGATATTATTTTCCATTTGTAATATTATTTAACCTAATACTATCCGATTAATAATGAATCTATATATGTGGTATATGTGGTATATGTCCTACAATTATAAATATTTAATTTAATAAAACAAATTATTTAAAAATTATTCTGTTCCAGTTTTAATCGCATACAATTAAACGTTGGAAATTCGATTGGGAAAACTGTCAAATGATATTTCCTGCTACCATCCCAGCTACCGCTAAATCGAAAAACCCCTCAATACATCTGTAAAGAGGGGTTTTTGACGATTATTGCGGACCGGAAGGAGAGTTCTCACATAACTCAAACTCACCTCAAACTACCTAAATCATCAGATATAAAGGAGTCATATTTATACTTTTCTTGTCATAACCACCCAAGCTACGTTAGAATATGGGGTAGTAGCTACGGATTCTGCTACACAATACATAATGAATATTATTCTAACTTTACAATACCCCCAAAGGATAGATTTAAACTTAAACTATGAAAAGAGTATTAATTTCTTTGTGTGTTCTATTTGTATTTGCTTGTAGTAAAACAGAAGTACCTCCAACACCTCCAACTCCGGTTGTACAGAAAGAAGCAACAAATTTATTTTACTGCCTAAAATTACTGATAGAATTAGAGCTATAGAAAAACTTTGGGATGCATTTGAAAGAATAAAAACTTTTTACAGTTTCAGCAAACCAACTAATTAATTTAGTTGCAAATGGAAACGCATTGCTTGAAACATATTTAGCCACAGAAGCAACTATCTTGAGCGAGATTGGCAATAAATTTCAAATTAGACACTTTGAAAAAGACAAACAAGAAATAACAGATGTGGCACATATTGATTATTTGTTCTTTCGGATGTTCTCTTTAATTGACCTTTTTATTAAAGAACTTGAAAAATAATTTAACTAACTAAATCTTAAAAATATGTATTGCATTGAATGCGGAGCACAAATACCCGACAACTCAAAATTTTGTTCTCATTGTGGCAAGAAACAAATTGAGGGCGAACCAACACTCAAAGAAAAAAATGCAAGACAAGTAATTGAAGCACATAAAGCATCCATTGATTATGAGTTTCTGAAAAAAACAATGGGGTTTTATCTTGCTTGGGTATTATTACACTTGGGACTTCTTCTGATTGGTTCTAGTGGTATACTTAAGGGAAACAATATGGGTTCTGAAAGATTTTGGCCATTTAATGATTATGGAGGAGTAGAGCGATATGATATTACTGAGTTTCTTGTTTACTCAATTTTCCCATTAGCAATTTTGGTAATTTGGAGTATGGTGCGGCCACAAGACCAAGATAATTTAAACGCTGACAATAATGAGAGAAATAACGGCTAACCAAGAAGCAAGAACCGCTAACAGCACTTACAAGAAATTGGCGGTTCTGTGGTAAAATGAAGTTTTGTGCTTCGTATCAATTTCAGTGCTGATAGACAGTTTTCGGCTTCGAAAACGCCAACTTCTTATAGCTGCAAAACGTTATGGGCAAGTTTTGCAGACGACTTAGCGGGACAAGAAAACATAGACCGACAATTCGGGCTGACATCTCTTGACTGTAATTCCCGACAGACAATTATCGTGGAGACCAGCTACCACGGAAAAACGGGGCGACACCGAAAAGCCAAACGAGTAGGAAAAATAAAATTTGAAGCAATGAAATTCATAAAACATCTACTTATTATTTCACTCTTATTCATTTGTCAAAACATTTTTGCTCAAAATATGACACAGCAACAATGGAATAAAATAAGAGATGAGGCCTTTTTGGAATTTACTCAAAACGGTGGCACTACTCAACAATGGCAATATAATTCAGAGAAGATTGTTCAAGATTACTATAAAATAAAATACACTACGAATAATTCAGGTGAGGTCAAACGACAACAATCGTATGTTAAAGGAACATTTGTTTCCAACAATGGAACTGTTGGTTCTTTTAAAAACGGTTATGTATTAAACTCAATGGGGCAAACTCTTGGCTATCTATCACAAGGTTACTTTATGAACTCACAGCAACAATGTGTTGGTTACGTAAGTGGTGGGCAAATACTTTCGTGTAATGGCAATATCATTGCAATAGTTAAAAGTGACGGTGTATACAATCCTCAAGGCTATTTAGTTTATGCACTAAAAGGCGAAACATTATATTCTCAAAACTATCCTGTCTTACAAATATCAGGCATCGATATGAGTTCATTGGCAGCTTACTTACTATTCTTCAAATAATATGGACTGCATTAAATATCTTAATTCATATGAGGAGGTATCCAAACTTGTTTCAAAGGTTCAAGAGAGGAGAATATTCAATTGCAATATAATGGAACATTATTATGGGCAAGGCAGACCTAAGTAAAAATTGCAAGATGAATAAAAAAATAGAACTGGCTTTAAATTTTACTTTTGAGAATTAGGAGCATATGGAAAAAGATGTGAATAAAGAGGCTATTGCAAATTTTGTGTTTAATAGGTTATCGGTAAGGTATCTACAAGTGTTGCGAATTTCTTTTTCAGGCGCTTAGCCTTTTTAATAAAAACGG
>JBIIWE010000145.1:0-6148 GCA_044339075.1 Daejeonella sp.
ATAAAAAGTAAAAAACCAGCACCTTACAACACATACCCAAAAGGCGGGTTTACGTGTTCCAAAGACAGTTTTTTGGTTAATCAAACATTAGTTTTTCAATTCAGGTTTGGTGTAAAAGTCCCGCACTTCGGGTAGCCGCAAAACGGTAAATTCGTAAGTCGAAAGCAGACTTACGAAATCACCTCACCGAGCGGAAAGTAGATTTCGTCAGTCGGTATTCTGATACCGTTAACTAAATTTTTATCTTAAATTCCTCAATATTTATAATGTTTGACTAATCAAATTTTATAAATATGCCAATTAATCAGGAAGGAGGTTATTATCATTTGTTCAATCGGGGTAATAATAAAGGAAAAATATTTTTTGATACAAATGATTATTTCTATTTCCTGAAACAATTCAATAATTATCTGGAGCCTTATATTGACGTATTTTCGTATTGTTTAATGCCTAATCACTTCCACTTTTTCATTAGAATAAATGATAGTCAGAAATTTAACAATGGGATTAAAAATTTATTCATTTCTTATGCAAAAACTATCAATAAAAAATATAATAGGGTTGGATCTCTATTTCAAGGCAGGTATAAGCTATCAGAGGTAAAGACTAATGACCATTTTACAAGGATTATACCTTATATCCACCAAAACCCATTTATCGCGGGATTGGCAAAATCACTTGATGGATATCGTTTCTCATCATACAAGGGATATTTATCAAACAAAAAGACAAATATAAAAAGAGAAGAAGTTTTAGAATGGTTTGGAGGGATTGAAAGCTTTATTGAGGCTCACAAGTTGATTATAAATGAGGCCGACAAATTTGGCAGTCTCAATGGATAGGTAAATTCTCAAGTCGAAAGCAGACTTACGAAATCACCTCACCGAGCGGAAAGTAGATTTCGTCAGTCGCAATTCAGCAAACCAAAATAGCGACTGACGAATTTATCCAACATAGCGGATAGGTAAATTCGTAAGTCAAAAGCAGACTTACGAAATCCCCTCACCGAGCGGAAAGTAGATTTCGTCACCCGATAGCTATCGGGTCACAAACCAGCAAACTAGCAAACCAAAATAGCGACTGACGAATTTATCCAACATATCGGATAGGTAAATTCGTAAGTCGAAAGCAGACCCGATAGCTATCGGTTCACAAACCAGCAAACTTCTAATTCCAGTTCTGTGGTATTTATTACTTGTCATTCCGAATTAAATTCGGAACGGTATTAAATTCGGGGCAGATTCAATACATTCACAATAAGCGCGAAAAAATAATTTTATATAAATTTTGGCAGAATTAAATTTTGTATTACATTTGAACATCAAAGGATGAAAAAATTAACTACATATTACTTCGCATATTTTTACTATCACGGTAAAAGCGGGGAAAATATGCAATAGATCTTAATATAGAAAAATTAGCAAAAAGTCCCTGCCCACCAGCAGGGACTTTTTTATTTAATAGCAAAATGCAAAAAAAACGAGTAGCAATTCAGGGTATACGTGCTTCATTCCATGAAGAAGCTGCATTCAAATTCTTCGGAACTGATATCGAAATAATTGAATGCGATTCTTTCAAACAAACCTGTGAGGTTTTGAAGAATAAAAAGGCCGATTTCGTAGTCATGGCTATAGAAAATTCCATTGCTGGAAGTTTATTACCCAACTATACTCTTCTAAGAGAATATAATTTTTCTATTGTAGGCGAAGTTTACCTGGCTATTCAATTACACTTACTAGCATTACCTGGAGTGAAATTTAAGGATGTGAAATATGTGCAATCGCACCCTATTGCAATCCGCCAATGCAGCGACTTCTTTGATGAGTTCCCACATTTACAGGTCATTGAAAGCAGTGATACTGCTGCATGTGCTAAAAAGATCAGAGAAGAGAACCTGACCGATACTGTAGCCATTGCCAACCTGCTTGCGGCAAAGCTTTATGATCTGCAGGTAATGGAAAGAAGAATTGAATCAAACAAGAAAAACTTTACGCGTTTCCTGATCCTTGCTGATAAGCCAATTGGAAATACGGAAGCCAATAAAGCATCCCTGAGTTTTCAGGTTGGAAATTCTGTGGGTTCACTTGCCGAAGTGCTGAATATTTTCTCTGAGCATAAGATCAATCTGAGTAAAATCCAGTCGATGCCTGTACTTGGCAAACGTAATGAATACAATTTTTATGTAGATATTGATTGGAAAAACCAATCTGACTATGATTCTGCCATCCGTAAAGTGTTGAAATATACCATCAACTTTACGATCATGGGAGAATATCAAAAGAACGATAAGGTCTGACCTGCCCCACCAAAAAAACAAATTAAAAACAGAAACCTTTAAAACCCGGGTTTAAACCGGACAAATTAAATTATCAAGATGAAATTAAATCTAAAATTACAGCCAATAAATACCTGGCTGGAAACAAAAAATGAGCCTTTATTAATTGCAGGACCATGTAGCGCAGAAACTGAAGATCAATTAATGGCAACTGCTCATTTATTGGCGAAAACAGGTAAAGTCTCTGTTTTAAGAGCTGGAATCTGGAAACCACGTACCCGTCCGGGCGAGTTTGAAGGTATCGGAAGTATTGGATTAACCTGGTTGAAAAGAGCTAAGGAAGAAACCGGACTACCTACAGCTGTAGAAGTTGCCACTGCAAAGCACGTTGAAGAGGCTTTAGCAGCAGGAGTAGATATTCTTTGGGTTGGTGCACGTTCAACAGTAAATCCATTCACAGTTCAGGAAATTGCTGATGCTTTGAAAGGTGTAGATATCCCTGTATTAGTAAAAAATCCGGTCAATCCTGATATTCAGTTATGGATCGGAGCTTTGGAGCGTATCAACAATGCAGGAATTACTAAACTTGGCGCAATACACAGAGGTTTTTCATCCTACGAAAAAACAGCCTTTAGAAATGAACCCATGTGGGAATTAGCCATACAGCTTAAAACCTTAGCTCCTGAACTTCCTATTATCAATGACCCAAGTCATATTTGCGGCAATCGTGAATTGATTCAATATGTAGCTCAAAAAGCGCTAGATCTTGATATGCAGGGATTAATGATTGAATCGCATCTTGATCCTTCTGTTGCATGGACGGATGCAAAACAACAAGTTACGCCAGCAGCTTTATCAGAATTAATAGATCTTCTTACTCTACGTAAACCCGAGATCAAGGATAAAGATTTTACTGATAAACTGGCCGACTTACGCACAAACATCGACAAGATAGATGATCAGATCATCCAGAAAATTGCCGAAAGAATGCAAATTGTTCAGAAAATTGGAGAATACAAACGTGATAATGGAGTAACTATTCTTCAGGTTAACCGTTGGGATCAGATTATGAATAAACGCAGTGCATTTGCAAGTGCCTTAAAACTTGACCTGAACTTTA
Organism: Daejeonella sp.; assembly: GCA_044339075.1. Classification (GTDB taxonomy): domain Bacteria; phylum Bacteroidota; class Bacteroidia; order Sphingobacteriales; family Sphingobacteriaceae; genus Daejeonella. The sequence goes on from JBIIWE010000145.1 coordinate 3,396, forward strand.
CTGGTAAATTATTAGAACTAATTCACAGCGAATCGATCCGTAAGCAGACCGAGATCATGAATGATAAAAAAGGTGCTTAATAAAAATGAGTTCTAAAAGCATAAAAATTTTATCCGCGCAAAAACATCTGAATTGCACGATCAAACTTACCGGATCAAAAAGCGAAAGTAACCGCGCTTTGATCATGGAGGCATTGAGTGAAGGTGCTGTTCAGGTGTTGAATGTTTCTGAAGCTGCAGATACGGTAACTTTAAAAAATATTCTTCATACAGCTTCAAATCAATCTCAGACCGACCAGCCTAAAGAGGTAAACATTGGCCCTGCAGGCACTGCTATGCGCTTTTTAAGTGCATACTATTCTCTTCAGAAAGGCGACGTGACTCTCACTGGTTCTGAGCGCATGAAACAACGCCCGATCGGTATTCTGGTAGACGCTTTAAAAAGTCTGGGTGCCAATATTGAATATGCTGAAAAAGAAGGCTTTCCGCCATTAAAGATTAGGGGCCCATTGAAGCAGAAAACTGATCATGTAAAAATCAAAGGCGATATCAGCAGTCAGTATATTTCTGCGCTGCTTCTGATTGCTCCAAAACTCGAAAAGGGTTTAAAACTGATCATTGACGGGGAGCTGACCTCGAAGCCCTATGTAGAAATGACCCTGGCAATGATGGAACAGGCAGGGATTAGACATAGCTGGACTGAAAATGAGATCACTATTTCGAATCAAGCATTTAAGAAGGCAGAGATCAGCGTAGAACCAGACTGGAGCGCCGCATCATACTGGTACGCTATCGCTGCATTATCTGAAGAAGCTAGCTTATTCCTTCCGGGATTGAATGGCTATAGCCTTCAAGGCGACAGTAAGATCACTGAGATCATGGCCAATTTTGGTATTACCTCACAGTTTAAGGATGGTGGAGTATACCTTTTGAAAGAAGCAAAAAAGCTGGAGCGTAAGATCTTTGATTTCAAAGAATGCCCTGATCTTGCTCAAACTGTTATTGTTTGCTGTGCAGCACTTGGACACGATGCATTATTTACTGGATTGGAAACCCTAAAAATCAAGGAAACAGACCGCGTAAGTGCGCTACAAACAGAGCTTGCAAAGATCGGTGTTAAGCTTATAGAAAAAAATCAAACGTACAAACTGGACTGTTCCGGACTTGATCTGAACAGAAAAATCAGCATCAGTACCTATGATGATCATCGCATGGCCATGGCTTTTGCACCACTGGCTCTGCTTATTCCGGAGCTTGAAATTGAAGATCATTTGGTAGTTGAAAAATCATATCCTGACTTTTGGAAACATCTTGAATTAGCTGGATTTGAAATAGAGTAGTTAGTAATTAGTAGTTAGTAGTTAGTGGTTAAAAAATAACACTGAGATTTATCTTTGACAGTAAAACTTACAACCTAAAACCTATAACTTACTACCTAAAACTTAGCACTTACAACTTAAAACTTAATACTTACAACTTACAACTCACAACTCACAAACAAAATGGCAGGCAATTCATTCGGTCAAATATTCCGCATTACTACTTTTGGAGAATCTCATGGTCTGGCCATAGGAGTAATCATTGATGGTTGTCCCTCAAATCTGGTGTTGGATATGGATTTCATCCAATCTGAGCTTGACAAGCGTAAGCCTGGACAGTCTAAGATCACAACCCAAAGAAAAGAAAGTGATACCGTTCAAATACTTTCAGGAGTGTTTGAAGGAAAAACAACCGGAACTCCGATAGCCATGATCATTCCAAATGAAGATCAGCGATCAAAGGATTATTCACATATTAAAGACGCCTACCGTCCCTCCCATGCTGATTATACCTATGATGCAAAATATGGGCATCGTGACCACCGTGGTGGAGGACGATCATCTGCCAGAGAAACTGCCGCAAGAGTAGCAGCAGGAGCGATTGCGAAACTCTTATTGGCTCACAATGGCATTGAAATCTTCGGACATGTTTCGGCTGTAGGTACAATCAATGCCCCTCAATTAATGCTAAATTCTGTTACTGAGCTGCATGAGATCAGGGAAAGCAATATCGTTCGATGTGCTGATCCGGCAACGGCAAATGAAATGATCGAACTTATTGATGGCATCCGAAAAGAAGGGGATACTGTTGGAGGTAAAATTTCATGCATCATTAAAAATTGTCCCGTAGGATTAGGGGAGCCTGTTTTCGATAAACTGCATGCCGATCTGGGTAAAGCCATGCTCAGCATCAATGCAGTTCATGGATTTGATTATGGATCTGGATTTGAGGGTTCGGAAATGAGAGGTTCTGAGCACAATGATCTATTCATTCCTCCTGCCGATGGCAAAGTGGCCGATAACTTCAAAACTTTAACTAACTATTCAGGCGGGATACAGGGTGGGATTTCAAACGGAATGGATATTACCTTCCGGGTTGCATTTAAACCGGTAGCAACAATCATGCAAAATCAGCAAAGCCTTGATTCTTCAGGAAATATTTCAAGTGTGCAGGGAAAAGGAAGACACGATCCTTGTGTCGTTCCACGTGCTGTTGCAATAGTAGAGGCTATGGCTGCGCTTGTGCTGGCTGATCATTTGCTGAGAAATAGGGTGATTAAGCTTTAAAGCCCGTCATCCCAACAGAGGAACGACGAAAAATCTGTGGAGCTAACGATTTAACCCATAAATACTCGTCATTTCGACAGAGGAACGACGAGAAATCTGTGGAGCTGAAAGCCTTTCATGATGATTTAGGAACATTGGAAAATTTCAT